>JBDNSL010000007.1:0-59222 GCA_047719095.1 Acetobacter sp. | reverse complement strand
CGGGACAGACTTCCCGCATGAGCGATCTGTTTTCCGCCCCCACACCGTCCCGCAAGTCTGCCTCTGCCTCCGCCCGCCCCAAAGCACCGGAGAACGAGGCGTATGACGCCAGCGCCATTGAGGTGCTGGAAGGGCTGGAGCCCGTCCGCCGCAGACCCGGCATGTATATTGGCGGAACGGATGAAGGTGCGCTGCACCATCTGGCTGCCGAAATTGTCGATAACTCAATGGATGAGGCCGTGGCTGGCCACGCCAACACCATTGACGTGCATCTGGCCCCCGACAACCGGCTTTGTGTCCGCGATAACGGGCGGGGCATTCCCGTGGACCCCCACCCCCGTTTTCCCGACCGGTCCGCGCTGGAAGTCATTTTGACCACCTTGCATGCTGGCGGCAAATTCTCGGGCAAGGCCTATGCCACATCCGGCGGGTTGCATGGTGTTGGCTCTTCCGTGGTCAACGCGCTTTCCTCCCGCATGGATGTGGAAATCGCGCGCGACCGCACCTTGTGGCAACAGTCCTACGAACGGGGTAAACCCGTAACCAAGCTGGAAAAAGCAGGGGCTGCCCCCAACAGGCGTGGCACACAGATTACCTTCCAGCCCGACCCCGAAATTTTTGGCACGCATGTTTTTGTGCCCTCTCGGCTGTACAAACTCTGCCGCTCCAAGGCCTTTCTGTTCCGTGGGGTGACCATTCGCTGGTCCTGCGACCCGTCGCTGATCAAGGCTGGGGATGACACGCCCGTAGAGGCCGTTCTGCACTTCCCCGGTGGTCTGGCCGACAGTCTGGCCGATGACCTTGGGCCTAACGCCCCCCTGCTGACGCCTTTCTGGTCGGGCGAGGCCCCGCTGCCCCCACAGGGTGATGGCACCGATAATGGCAAGGTCGAGTGGGCCGTCGCCTTTTTGGAAAGTGGTGCTGCATCACTAATTTCGTACTGCAACACCATTCCGACTCCACAAGGTGGCACGCACGAAACCGGGTTCCGCAACGCGCTGCTCAAGGGCCTGCGCGCATGGGGGGACCAGCGTTCCATTAAAAAAGCGGCCAGCATTACAGCCGAAGATATTCTGGGCATGATTGCCGCACGCCTGTCCGCCTTTATCCGCGACCCGCAGTTTCAGGGCCAGACAAAGGAAAAGCTGACAACCACCGAAGCCAGCAAACTGCTCGAAACCGCCTTAAGGGACAGGTTTGACCACTGGCTTGCCCAAAACCCGCCCCAGGCGGATGCGTTGCTCAGCTTTGCCATTGACCGGGCGGAGGAGCGCCTGCGCCGCCGCGAACTTAAGGATACCCCGCGCAAAAGTGCGACCCGCCGCCTGCGCCTGCCGGGCAAGCTGACCGACTGCACCAAAGAACACGCCCCCGACACCGAAATTTTTCTGGTGGAAGGCGACTCGGCTGGTGGGTCCGCCAAACAGGCCCGCAACCGCGAAACACAGGCGGTACTCCCCCTGCGTGGTAAAATTCTGAACGTGGCTAGTGCTACAACGGAAAAACTACGTGCCAATCAGGAACTCCGGGACCTGATAGAAGCGCTGGGCTGCGGGTCGGGCGAGCGGTTTGACCTGACCAAGCTACGGTATGGCCGCGTCATTATCATGACCGACGCGGACGTGGACGGTGCACATATTGCATCTCTCCTCATGACGTTCTTCTACCGCGAACTCCCTGAGCTTATTCGCAACGGGCACCTGTATCTGGCGCAGCCCCCCCTGTACCGTCTGACACAGGGTGCTTACAGCGTGTACGCCATGGATGATGCGGACCGGGAACGCAAAATGGCAATCCTGACCAAAAAACGCGGCAAGATTGATGTCTCCCGCTTTAAAGGGCTGGGGGAAATGCCTCCGGCGGATCTGAAGGAAACTACAATGGACCCGCGCAGCCGCACCCTGCTGCGCGTGGTTGCCCCACCAGAAGACAGGCTAAGCACGCGTGAACGGGTGGAAAGCCTGATGGGCCGCAAACCAGAACTCCGCTTTGCCTTTATTCAGGAACATGCCCGCTCAGTTGATGCATTGCTGGATATCTGACCCAACGCGCACCCTGCATCTTCCGCCACGCCACAATACCAGACACCACGCCGTGAACGCCCCATGAGCACACCTGTTTTTTCGGTGCGTGAGCGTTTGGCGGCACTGGTGCAGGTTGTTGGCGGCATGCTCTGCCTGCAATTTGGGTCATCCTACGCCAAAATGCTGTTCCCCACGTTTGGGGCTGCGGGCATGGTGGGGCTGCGCACTTTTTTTGCGGCTGTCATGCTCATGCTGTTCTTCCGCTCGTGGCACTACATTTCACGCAGGGTGCTGCTGCTGGTCCTGCCTTATGGGCTGTCGCTGGCGGCAATGAACTATTTTTTCTATCTCTCGCTTGGCCGCCTGCCTTTGGGCACAACTGTAGCGCTTGAATTTACCGGCCCCCTTGTTCTGTCCTTTATTCACACACGGCGCTGGACCGATGTGGTCTGGACAAGCGTGACCGTGCTGGGGCTTGTGCTGCTGCTCCGCCCCGAATCCAGCCTGCGGCCAGACATGATTGGCATTGTTTTTGCCCTGATCGCAGCGGTTTGCTGGGCACTATATATTGTTTTTGCCCGCAACATTGCAGGCAAGCTGCCATCGGGTCAGGCGTGTTCGCTGGGTATGCTGTGTGGGGGCGCTGCTGTTTTTGTGCCCTGCACCATGCCCGCACTCTGGACCGGCCTGCACGCCCCCCTGTTGCTGGGGTTAAGCCTTATTGTGGCCCTGTGCTCGTCCGCCCTGCCCTACACGCTGGAAATGCAGGCCATGCAAAAGCTCTCTGCCCGCGAGTTTGGTGTGCTGTGCAGTCTGGAGCCTGTTTCCGCTGCACTGGCAGGGGCCATGCTGCTGCATGAAGTGCCGTCCCTGCCACGCCTGTGTGGTATTTTATGTATTGTTCTGGCGTCTGTGGGCACTGTGCTTATGCCCCAACGTGGCGGCAATGCCGCACAGGATGGACCGGCCCTTCCAGAGTAGCCGGTCCTATGGCCTGCTTAACGGCTGGCCAGATGCAGGACCGGGTCCTGCACGGAAGAAGATGCCACGTTGACCATATTCCCGTGGACAGCCTGCATGATCATGGGGTCAAAAATACGGGTAAAGGTGCCGGGGTGCACACCCATCCACAGGGTTACCACTGCCAGCGGGGCAAGCACTGCAATTTCCCCCACTGTCAGGTCTCGCAGCAGGCCGACTGTGCCGCGCACACTGCCAAACAGCACCCGGCGGTAAAGCGAGAGCATATAAACCGCGCCCATAATCATGGTGCCACCGGCCAGCAGCGCCACCCAGATGGACACATGGACCGCCCCCATAAGCACCAGCAGTTCGCCCACAAAGGCCCCCGTGCCGGGCAGGCCCACATTGGCCATGGTAAACAGCATGGCCAGCAGGGCCAGAATGGGCATCTGCCGGGCAACGCCGCCCAGCGCGTCAATATCGCGCGTTTCCGCCCGCCATGCCACAGCCGCCACACAGAAGAACAGGGCCGCAATCACCACCCCGTGAGAGAGCATCTGAAAGATGGCCCCATCAATCCCTTCGGCCGTGAGTGTAAACAGCCCCACCGCGATCATGCCCATGTGGGAGAAGGAGGAATAGGCGATAAGCCGCTTCATATCTGTCTGGGCAAAAGCCACAAACGCTGCGTACAAAATGGCCACCACGCCAAGAGCCAGCACATAAGGGGCAAAGCGGTGCACGGCATCAGGGAACATCAGCACCCCAAAGCGCAGCAGCCCGTATGCCCCGGTTTTGGACAACACGCCCGAGAGCATGGCCGAGGCAGGTGTTGGAGCTTCCGTATACGCATCGGGTAGCCATGCGTGCAGTGGAAAAAGTGGCAGTTTGACACCAAAAGCCAGCAGGAACGCCAGAAGCAGCCAGCCTTGCAGCGAATGGGAAAAACCCGCGTGCATCAGGGCAGGAATATCGGTTGTGCCCGCATGCAGCCACATGGTGATCAGCCCGACCAGCATGAACAGCGAACCACCAAAGGTAAACAGGAAGAACTGCAAAGACGCCCATGCACGCCGTGCCCCACCCCAGATACCAATCATCAGGCAGCCCGGAATAAGCGTTGCTTCGTAAAAAACGTAAAACAGCACCAGATCCTGCGCGGAAAACAGGCCGAACAAGGCTGTCTCCAGCAGCAGCATGGTGGCGACAAAGTCCCGCCCCTGTGTTTGCACGCTCCGCCAGCCAGCCCCCAGGGCCAGTGGCGTCAGAAAAGCCGTGAGCAGGATAAAGACCAGACTGATCCCATCCACACCGGTATGGTACGAAATACCGTAATCGCTGAGCCAGCTCAGCCGGGTTTCAAATTGCAGACCGGGCTGTTGGGGGTCAAAACCCACCCACATCAGCACGCTCAGCCCAAAGGTAAGGAGCGTAGTCCACAGCCCCAGCCAGCGGGCCGTGCGATCCCGCTCCGGTCCGTGACCGGGGCAGAGGAAGGCCGCAACCGCGCCTGCAAGAGGAAGGTAGGTTATCAGCGAAAGCAGGATTGGCTGCACGGCTCAACACCATTGGGGTTTAATGACACTGTTCTAAGACTGCGCCTTTTTGCCGTGAGAGGCCAGCTTATGGCTGTTCACGTTCCGCCGATCATGCCCCCTACCCCGCACAAGTGCTAACGGCGGCCAAACAACTTTTCGAGATCATTGCGGCTGAGCCTGAGCCATGTGGGCCGCCCGTGCGAGCATGTGCCCGCGCGCGGCGTGGCCTCCATCTGGCGGAGCAGGGCGTTCATTTCCTCCGGTGTCAGCCGCCTGCCTGCGCGAATGCTGCCGTGGCAGGCCATACGCGCAATAACCGCATCGAGCTTGCCATCAAGGGACGCCATTTCGTCCGGTGCGCCGTTTTCATCGGCTTCCAGTTCATCAGCCAGATCGCGCAAAAGGCTGATGGCATCACTGCGGCCCAGCATGGCAGGTAGGGCGCGCACCAGAATGGAGCCTGCGCCAAACTCCTCTATTTCCACCCCAAGTTTTTCCAGCATGGGCTGGCGGGCCAACAACAGGTCCTGTTGCACACGGGGCAGTTCCACCACATCGGGCACAAGCAGACGCTGGGCCTGCACCCGACCACTCAGATACTGCTCACGCAGCCGTTCATGCGTCAGCCGTTCGTGGGCGGCGTGCTGGTCCACCAGCACCAACGCGCCATCTGCCGCCACGGCCAGAATATACGTATCCAGCACCTGTGCTACGGCCGCACCCAGCGGGTGGTTCTGCCCCGCTTCAGCCGCCACAGCGCCCCCCACCTGCGCAAAGGGGTTACCCGCACCAACCATACCCCCAGGCAGACGGGCATTGTACGGCTCAGTAACTCCACCGGGCGCAAAAGACATGGAAGCAACCGGCAGGGTCCGTGCAGAGGGTGTATCGCCAAACATCAGGCGGGGTTCGGCCATGCCGGAAGCCTGCGGGGGGGGGGAATAGTCCTGTATGGGCGGCGCCCCCTGCCCCTGCTCGGGCGGGTACCATATGCGCGTGGCCCGTGGAGCGGAGGACAGAACCGGGCGCACACCCGCAACACCGGCCCCATGCTCTAACGCGCGCTGGAGTGTGCCAATCACCAGCGAGCGCACAGCGGCCTCGTCCGCAAAGCGCAGTTCGGTTTTGGCGGGGTGGACGTTTACATCCACCTGCTCGGGCGGCACGCTCAGCATCAGGGCCACCACGGGGTGGCGGCCCGGCTCTATAACCCGGCGGTAAGCTACACGGACGGCGGTTTTTAGCACCGGGTCCACCACGGGCCGACCATTGACCAGCATAAACTGCCCATTGGCCGTAGCGCGGTGGACCGATGGCGGGCAGATAAACCCGCTCAGGGTCATGCCGTCACGGGCACCTTCAATGCTCAGGAACCCATCAGCCTCGCTCGCGTCCAGCAGGGCTGCGGCGCGGGCGGCCATGTCCTGCGCTGGCAGGTCCAGCACCTCGCGCCCATCAAGCACAAAGCGGAAGGCTGTCTGGGGTACGGCCAGTGCAAGGCGCCGCACAACGCTTTCCACATGGCGGCCTTCCACCCGTGCACTTTTCAAAAATTTGCGCCGCGCGGGTGTGGCAAAAAACAGGTCTTCGACCACAACGCTGGTGCCAAATGCCCCGGCTACCGGCTCGGGCGGGTAGGTTTTGCCCCCCTCGACCCGAATACGCCACGCACCACTCTCCCCCCGAGGGCGGGAGGTAATGCTCAACCGGGCCGCAGCACCGATGGAAGGCAGCGCCTCCCCCCGAAAGCCAAGGGTGCTGATATGCACCAGTGTTTCGTCCCCCAGTTTGGAGGTGCAGTGCCGCTCAACTGCCAATGTCAGGTCATCGGGGGACATGCCAACGCCATCATCTGTCACGATCATGCGGTCCACCCCGCCCCCATCGAGCGAGATGTCCAACCGGCGGGCACCGGCATCTATGGCGTTTTCTATGAGTTCTTTTACAGCGGCGGCGGGGCGCTCTATCACCTCGCCCGCGGCAATGCGGTTGACTATAACATCGGGCAACCGCCGCACATGCGGGTGAGCGCGAGCGCCACCGAGCATGCCCACCTGATCAGGCTGGTCTGACATGGTCAGACCCGTATCCTACTTCTGCTTTTTGGGGTGCTGGGTTGGGGTCACACCCTTGGTGGGGGGGGCGCCAAGTGCTGCATTGGTCTTGAGACGGCGGTTTTCTTCATCCGCATTCACAACACCTCCGGCCTTGCCACCTTTCCAGAACATCAACTGCTCCACAAAACCCGTACCAGCCGCACCAAGTTCACCCTGATCGGGTTCATCGGCAGCGGCCGTGGCCTCGTTCACCAGAATGGTCTGGCCTTCACTGGTGTCCCCATTCACGCCGCGCAGGGCCACATCGGGGGAAAGGGTTTCGAGTGCCTGGAGGCGTTCGCTCTCATCCTGCCTGTTTTCATCGCTTTTGCTGGGCTTAACCAGCTCTTCCGATGGGGGCATGGACAACGGTGAGCGGGTTGTCACCGTATATTCATCTGGCATGCTGCGTTCCAGGCCGAACGCCTGTGCGGCCTCGTGCCCGGAGCAGCCGCTCAGCATCATGCAGCCGCCTACCAGCAGCACCGGAGAAATCAGGGTCGAAACACGGCGCACTATCATCTGCCTTCCACTCATCCTGAAAACCGCGCGCTCTGGCGCGGGCTGCCTAATGCCTAAGATGTCCGCTGTCCATCGGACAGAAAGTTCTGCAACAGCAAGACGCATACCGCGCACACTATAGCGGAGTCCGCGACGTTGAACACATACCAAGACCACCCGAAAGCATGTGCGTGCAAAAAATCTACAACAGCCCCATAGCGCACACGGTCAATAACGTTGCCTATGGCACCACCTGTTACCGCACCCACACAGGCCGCTGTCAGCTTGCTGGGTGTTCTGGCCATCCACACAAGCAGACAACAAGCTACTACCATTGCGACAGCGGAAAACACAATCCGCCCCGCACCACCAAGCCCGCCAAACATGCCAAATGTCACGGCATGGTTCCAGACCATGGTAAAGTTAAGGAACGGCAGCACCACCACGGAGCCACGGGCTGGCAGGTCCAGCCCATACAGGATCCAGAACTTGCTGAGCTGGTCAACCGACAGCACAAGCATCAGCACCAGCAGGCCAATGCCTGCTGGCCGGAGCATGAACGGCCTGCTCACGCGCCCGCCTGTGCGGATGTGCTGACAAAACCGCTCTGGGCCACAACGTCCGCACAACGCGGGCACACGCCGGGATACGCCGGATTCGCCCCTGTTTCGGGCAGGACCTTCCAGCAGCGGGCGCATTTTTCGCCTTCCGCCACCCGGACCACGGGGGCCCCGTGCAGGTCGCCACCTTCATCCCCCCCCACGTAAATGGAGGAAGACGTCGGGTCGATCACCACCTCCACGTGGGAGACAATGGCCAGTTCGCCCCAGTTCACGCCCGCAAAAATGCCTGCTTCCTCTTCCGAGAGGGTCAGTTCAACCTGTGCCTGCAAGGAGGAACCAATAGTGCCTGCACGGCGCGCACCCTCGATCTCGGTTGTGATGATACGGCGGACCGCACGAATGCGCGTCCAGCGTTCCTCCAGATCGGTATCGGTCCATTCTGCTGGCAGGTCGGGGAAAGCCTGCTCATGCACGCTGCCCTGCTCGCCAAAGCGGGCGGCCCATGCCTCTTCGGCCGTAAACACCAGCACAGGGGCCAGCCATATGCTCAGGCAGCGGTGCAGCACATCCAGCACCGTACGCACGGCACGGCGGGTGGGGCTGGAGGGCGCATCGCAATACAGCGCGTCCTTGCGGATATCGAAGTAAAAGGCCGACAGATCGGTTGTGCAGAAGCCATGCAGGGCCGGGTAAACCCCCACCCACTCATGTGTTTCCACCGCGCGGGCCACCAGACCGCCCAACTCGCTCAGGCGGTGCAGCACCCAACGCTCCAGTTCGGGCAGTTCGGCGTAGGGCACCACCTCGGCATCGGTAAAGCCGTCCAGACCACCCAGCAGCCAGCGCAGCGTATTCCGCAGGCGGCGGTACAGCTCGCCCTGCTGCTTGAGAATTTCCTTGCCGATCCGCAGGTCGTCATTGGTGTCGGAATTCATGACCCACAGCCGCAGCACATCCGCGCCCATGCTGTCATTTACGTCCTGCGGGGCAATGACGTTGCCCAGCGACTTGGACATTTTGCGGCCCTGTTCGTCCAGCACAAAGCCGTTGGTTACCAGCGCCTTGTAGGGCGAAACACCGCGTGTGCCCACACTTTCGAGCAAGGAGGACTGGAACCAGCCACGGTGCTGGTCCGACCCTTCCAGATACAGATCAGCGGGAAAGCTCAGGCCCGGACGGCCCAGCACAAAGGCATGGGTGGACCCGCTTTCAAACCAGACGTCCACAATGTCGAACACCTGTTCGTACTCATCGGGGTTGCGCCCTTCGCCCAGAAAACGCGCAGGCTCGGAGGTGTACCACGCATCTGCCCCTTCGGAGCGGAAGGCATCCACAACGCGCTGCATAACGGCGGGGTCACGCAGAACTTCGCCTGTACGCTTTTCCACGAACACGGCAATGGGCACGCCCCATGCGCGCTGGCGGCTGATGCACCAGTCCGGGCGGGTGCGGATCATGGAGGTCAGGCGGTTGCGGGCCTGCTGGGGCACAAAGGTGACGTTGTCCAATGCCTTGAGTGCGTTCTCACGCAGGGCATTTTCCCCGTCCATGCGGATAAACCACTGTGGCGTGGCACGGTAGATGATGGGCGCGCGCGAACGCCATGAATGGGGGTAGGAATGCACAATCTGCCCCCTACCCACCAGACCTGCCGGGGCCGTGCCCGCAGCATTGGCCCGCTCCATAACACTTGTCAGTGTAGCACAGACCACATCGGCCGCCTTGAACACATGCACCCCGGCAAAACCGGGCACCCACGGAGCGTAGGTTCCATCGTCCTGCACGGTTTCGGGCACGTCCACACCATTGGCGCGGCAGAGCGTAAAGTCGTCCTCGCCGTGGGCTGGGGCCTGATGGACAAGGCCGGTCCCCGCGTCCGTGGTCACGAACTCGCCTGCCAGCATGGGCACATCAAACTCATACCCCGCCCCGCGCAACGGATGGGCGCAGACAGCCCCCGCCAGCGCACTGCCGGGCAGGGTGTAAAGGATATGATGCGCGCTGACATGGGCCTGCTCGCAAAAGGATTCAACCAGAGCTTCGGCCACCAGCACACGCGCACCGGGTTCAAGCATGGCGCCCTCACCCGTTTCATCCACACGCAGGACCACGTAGGTGATCTCCGGCCCGTAAGCCAGCGCGCGGTTGCCCGGAATGGTCCACGGCGTTGTGGTCCAGATGACCACGGACACATCGGCCAGCGCATGGGCGGGTGTTGGGTCCTTAACGACCGGGAACGCAACCAGAATGGTGGTGGAGGTGTGGTCGTGGTATTCGATTTCCGCTTCGGCCAGAGCGGTTTTTTCAACCGGACTCCACATGACCGGGCGCAGGCCGCGATACAGCTTGCCGTTGAGCAAAAACCGGCCAATTTCCTCTACAATGGTCGCCTCGGACGAAAAATCCATGGTGGCGTAACGGTTGCGCCATTCCGCCTGCACGCCCAGACGCTGGAACTCCTCCATCTGGATGTTCAGCCAGTTCCCGGCGTAGTTGCGGCATTCCGCGCGGAATTCCAGTACAGGCACGGAATCCTTGTCCCGTTTGGCCTTGCGGTATTCCTCCTCCACCTTCCACTCAATCGGCAGGCCGTGGCAGTCCCAGCCCGGCACGTAGCGCACGGCGTAACCCGCCATGCGGTGGGCGCGGTTGATCACGTCCTTGTTGATCTTGTTCAGCGCGTGACCAATATGCAGGTGCCCGTTGGCGTAGGGCGGTCCGTCATGCAGGGTAAAGACCGGGCGCCCTTCGGCCTGCTGCTTCAACCGTTCATCCAGCCCGCTCTCGCGCCATTTTGCCAGCCATTTTGGCTCCTGCTGAGGCAGGTTGCCACGCATGGGAAAAGAGGTCCGCGGCAGAAACACCGTATCACGATACTGGTCGGCCAGGGATGTCTTGTCGGGTTCGCTGCTCGATGAGGTCATGGGAGGCTACGGTCACTTCGGTTCGGGTTCATGGCATGGCGGGCTTTTGGCACCCACGCCACCTTGGTCGTTACTGTCTTATCAAAAAGGAAAAGCTCAGGGTCAAGCGCCAAACCGGGCCACAGGGTTCAAACCGACCCTGTGGCCCCCGGCGCGCTCAGCTTACCAACGGTTCCATTGCCAGCGCCTGCCGGGCCTGAGCCGCATCAAGCGTGATCTGGTTTTTTAGGGCGTCCAGCCCATCAAAGCGCTTTTCCTCGCGCAACAAGGCGTGCAGGCAGACCGAGAGTTCCTGCCCGTACAGATCGCCCTCAAAATCAAACAGATGCGCTTCCAGCCTGCTTTCCTGCCCATCGTTTATGGTGGGGCGGCGGCCTATGTTGGCAACACCTTGGTGGATGTGCCCACCGGGCAGGCGCACTGTTACCGCATAAACACCGCGTGCTGGCTCCAGGTGGCGGCCAAGCGGGATATTGGCTGTGGGAAAACCCAGCAGCCTGCCGCGCTTGTCCCCATGGTGCACAACACCGCGAATGCACCACAACCGCCCCAGTTCCCCCGCAGCCTCACGCGGGTAGCCATCTTGGAGCAGGCGGCGGATACGGGTGGAGGAAAAAGGCCCACCCTGATCGGCCAAGGCCTGCACGGCGGTAAAGCCCATGCCAAGCTGGTGCGTGCGCTCGGCCAGAAATGCCACATGCCCACCCCGCCGGTGGCCAAAGGCAAAGTCCGGGCCACAGCCAACATGGTGCAGGCGCAGCGCGTTATGCAGAACGTCCTCTACAAACTGTTCGGCACTCAGTTCGGAAAAAGCCTTGTCAAACCCGATCTGAAAAACATGGCGCACGCCCAGTGCGCGCAGGGCCTCCAGCCGCTCTGTGCACAGGGTCAGCCTGAAGGGCGGGTCCTGCGGCCTGAACAGTTCACGCGGGTGCGGCTCAAAGGTGACAACAGCAGGCGGCAGGTCCGGGCGGGCAGCAAATACGGAGCGAAGCAGATGGGCATGCCCCAGATGCACACCATCAAAGTTACCCAGTGCTGCGGCACAGCCGTGGGCTTCTGCAGGAATATCCCGCCAGTTGGTGTGCAGGCTAATTGTCATTGCCCCATTACGCTCCTTCGGGCAGGCCAAACAGGCGGGCCGCGTCAGGCAGGGAGGCCGCAACCCGGTGGCGCACGCCGGGCACCGTTTTATCCTCGGGGCGGGCAATCTGGCAGACCTGCAAGCCAGCCTGTTCGGCGGCCTCCAGTTCGGCCACCACATCGGACAGGAACAGCACCTCGCCCGCAGCCCAGCCAGCCTGCTGCACAATGGCGCTGTAGCTGGCGCTCTCTCTTTTACCACCCACCTTGAGGTCAAAAAAGGCGCTGAACAGGGGGGTTACGTCCCCCTGCTCCGTGTACCCGTAAATCAGCTTCTGTGCGGCTTCCGAACCCGAAGAATACACGGCCAGCGTCAGCCCTGCCTTTTTCCATGCGCGCAGGGCTGGCACCACATCGGGGTACAGGTCTGCCACCAGTTCGCCCTGACGGTACCCCTGCTCCCAGCAAAGCCCTTGCAGGCTTTTAAGTGGGGCCACCTTGGCGTCCGTGTCCATCCAGCGTTCAAGCTGTTCGGCGGCAGGCACACCCGGTGCGAGTTCTGCTGTTTCCGCCAGTGCCTGTGCCACCACGGGGTTGGTCTTTTCCTGCGCAAGCAGTGCAGGCAGGTGCGCGCGCGCATAGGGGAACAGCACCGTATGCACAAAAGCCACCGGCAGGGTGGTGCCTTCAATATCCAGCAGCACCACGCGTGGCGTGGCCGAGCCCGTATTTTGCATCATGGTCGTGTTATTCTGCCTAACTGGGGAAGGAGGGAAACTGGCGGGCAATTTCCGCCCCCGTGTACTGGGCCACCCAGCCGTCCTTGTGGGTAAAGATACGCAGGGTCACCATATCGGGTGTGGGGCCTGCATCAAACCAGTGCTTGTAGCCTTCAGGCACGGAAATCAGGTCGCCCTGCGTGCATTCCACATCATACACCCGGTCGTTGATGTGCATGATGAAGTGGCCCCCCCCATGCACAAAAAACCGCACCTCGTCCTCGCTGTGGATATGCTCGGACAGGAATTTGCTGCGCAGGGCTTCCTTGTTGGGGGTCTGGGCGTTTACGCGCAGCACATCGGCCGAGCCTGCCCCTGTCTCCCCCATCAGCCTGTCCAGCCATGGGCGGTAGGTTGCCAGCACAGTGGCCTCGTCCGCATCCTTTGGGGGGGGCTGCACATCGTCCCAGCGCTCAAAACGTATGCCAAACGGGGCGAGGGCTGCGGCAATTTCCGCCCCGTCCTGCGTCTGCAACAAGGCAACGCCGGGGCGGGTGTCCTCAAACACACTCAGGCTGCTCATTGGCCCAGCTTCCTTCTTTCCAGCACACAGGCCAGCAGAAACTCCAGCCCTTCCAGCCGCGCAAGGGCGGCTGCCATGGTGTTGCCCCACACATAAACGCCGTGGCCACGAATAATGTAGCCTGCGGGCATGTCGGCAAAATGCGGCTCTACCTCACGCGCAAGGCGGGCAATATCCTGATCGTTGGCAAAAAGTGGCACACGCACGCGGGCGTCATGCGTGGTCTGCCCCTCAAACACTTTCTGGACTTCGTAGCCTTCCACAATAAGTGCTGGGGACGGCTCGGTCATGGACAGAACAGTGGAGGCCACGGAATGGCCATGCAGCACGGCCCCCACATTGGGCAGCAGCCGGTAAACCTGACAGTGCAGCAGGGTTTCCGCACTGGGCTTGTCCTGTGGCTGGTGGGGCTGCCCCGCCAGATCCACGGTCATGACATTACGCTCGGTCAAAAAGCCCTTGTGGCAACCCGAGCGCGTAATGGCGATGCGCCCGTCGGGCAGCCTGCAACTGATGTTGCCGGCCGTGGCGGGCACCCAGCCGCGCGCGTCCATCCGCTGCCCCGCATGCACAATATCCTGCGCGCCGCGGACAAAATCCGTGGTGGCGTTATCCGTCATGATGCTGTTGGCCTTCCTCGGCGTTGGTTAGTGCTGGACCGGCTTGTCCGCCGGAGCGGGAGCGCGTTCGGCAGCGGTGGAAGCCGGAGGCGGCGCAATGTGACCCGTGCCCGCACGCGGTGCGCCATCATCCATCGGTTCATCATCGGCCATGTGTTTTTTGAAGGATTTGATGCCCTTGGCCATATCCCCCATGATGGTGCTGATTTTGCCGCCACCACCAAACAACACCAGCACGACCACCAGAACAATAAGCCAGTGCCAGATGCTCAAGCTGCCCATTCCACTCTTCCTTAAACCTGATGGCGCGCACATGCGGCCAGTCTGCTTGCCGTAATTGGCCTTGTACATGAGGGCGAACACGCCGTGATGCAAGTTTTTCCTTTTTAACCCCGCGCAAACGCCCTGTTCAGCTATTTCCGGGGGCATACGGTTCTATAAATCCGTAGGTTGGGTAAACCGTCTTGCCATAGGCATGCGTGGGGGACCACCACACGCGCACACGTGTCCAGTCATTGCGGGGAGATACGTCCTGTACCGGGGCGTGGCGTGTGACCTCACCCGGCTCCCAGTTGGCGTGGTCCACCAGTACCAGACGGCTGCTCCGCACCTCCCTGACCACCGACACATGACCCGAAGGCAGCCTGCGGGTGGAGCGGAACACAAGCACATCCCCCGCTCTGGGGCTGGAGGCGCGCACGTACTGCCCCCGCGCCTCCCACCACCATGTTGCGGCATCTCCGCGCAGGTTGATGTCCGAATGTTCCCGCGCATAGGGCGCACACTGCACGGCTCCATGCCAGTTGCCGCCCCCCGCGCAGGCCGCCAGCAGCGGCAGCAGGGCAAGGCATGACCAGCCCGCCTTCACGACTCGGCCCTCAGGCGGTCCATCCACTCCTCCGCTTCCTCATGCTGCATTTCCAGCACACGCTGGGCCACATCGCGCGCAAAACCTGCCCGGGCGAGCACACCCAGCGCCCTGTTCCGCCGGGCCGTGCCTGTGGCGTCGTCCTCATCTTCCGTGGCGGGTTCGGTGGCAAAGGGGCCAAGCCTGCGCTTGCGCGACAGCACCAGTGCGGCACAGAGCTCCTGCTCGGCTGCACTCAGGGTGCCTACGGCCATATCCAGCGCTTCACCCCGCACCTGTGGCGCCACACCTTTTGCGGCCAGATGCGCCTGCACCGCACGGGCCGAACGCCCCGAGCGCACAAGCCTGCGCACGCGTGAGCGGGCAAACACCGCATCATCCACCGCACCAAGGCGCACCATATCCTCCACCACCGCGCTCACAACGGAGTGCAGCCCGGCGGCGTGTTCTGCCACGCTCTCCGCGCAGTCCCCTGCCCTCTGGGCTTTTTGTGCCCAGCGGGCAACGCGGCGCAGCAGAACCTGCTCCAGCCCCTGCCGGGTCGTGCCAAACCGGGCCAGATGCGCCAAGGCGGCCTCCCGCAGAGTAGAACGCTGCGGAGGTGGGCAGGTAAAGGAAGGAGGCACGGTCTTGTCCATTACGGAAGATAGTATGCCCATGTCGCACCTTTGCGCCACTACGCGCTCGCGCTTAAATTGCCATGCTGCATACTTGACATGCAAAGTATTCAATACAGAAGTTTGACACCCGCAACATGAACACGGCATTATGCCGCCATGCGCAACGGGCCGCCCGCTCCACCCTTGTACGGTAGCGGGCGTTTTCTGTTTTGCGCTGTTCCAGATTCCCTCATTCAGGTTTGATAACCACCAACGTAAAGACCGGATTCCATGATTCCTCCCCTGATGCCGACCTATAAGCGTGCCGACCTCGCCTTTGAGCGGGGCGAAGGCTCTTGGCTGTACGCATCGGATGGGCGACGATTCCTGGATTTTGCCGCAGGCATTGCCACCTGCTCCGTGGGCCACGCACACCCCCATCTGGTGGAAACCATAAGCCAGCAGGCCGCGCGGGTCATGCATGTGTCCAACCTGTTCCGTATTCCGCAGGCCGAAAAGCTGGCCGAGCGGCTGGTGGCCAACACATTTGCCGACAGCGTGTTCTTCTGCAATTCCGGTGCGGAAGCCAACGAAGGCATGGTTAAAATGGCCCGCCGCGCGCAAATGCTGGCAGGCCACCCCGAACGGACAGAAATTATCTGTATGGATGGCGCGTTCCATGGCCGCACGCTGGCCATGCTTGCTGCTACCGGCAACCCGAAGTATCTGGAAGGCTTTGGCACACCGGTTACCGACTTTGTGCATGTGCCCTTTAACGATATTGAGGCTGTAAAAGCCGCCATAACCCCGCGCACCGCCGCTGTTATGCTCGAACCCATTCAGGGCGAAAGCGGTATCAAATGCGCAAGTGTGGACTACCTGCGTGCCCTGCGCGCCCTGTGCGACCAGACCGGCGTACTGCTTGCACTCGATGAGGTGCAAAGTGGCGTAGGCCGGACCGGCCGCCTGTTTGCCCACCAGTGGGCGGGCATTACGCCAGATGTCATGAGTTCGGCCAAAGGCTTGGGCGGGGGCTTTCCCATAGGGGCCATTCTGGCGACCGAAACCGTGGCAAAAGCCATGACCGCAGGCACCCACGGCACCACATTTGGGGGCAACCCGTTGGCATGTGCGGCTGCCAACGCCGTGCTGGATGTGCTCCTTGCTCCGGGCTTTATGGACCAGATCTGCACCCGTGCCGCAGTGCTTGAAACCCTGCTGGACAGCCTTGTGGCCGATGCGCCCGATGTGTTTGCACAACGCCGTGGCCTTGGCCTGCTTATTGGCCTGCGCTGCGTGCCCACCGTGGGGGACGTGCAGGCCGCAGCCCAGCAGGCCGGACTTTTGTGCGTAACAGCCGGCGATAACGTGCTGCGTCTGGTACCCCCCCTGACCGTAACGGAAGAGGACTGCCGCAAAGCCGTGGCCATGCTGGTGCAGGCCGTAACAACCTTGCGCGGAACACCTGACAACAAAAACAAGCCCGCGCTGGAGACAACCCCATGAGTGCCGCTCTTTCCACATCTTCCATTACACCGGTGCAGACGGGGCTTCGCCACTTTCTTGACCTCAAGGACCTGGACGGGGCAACCCTGCGCCAGATTCTGGATGTTGCCAGCAGCATGAAGCGGATGCAGCAGAACCGCCGCTTCCCGCTCCACCCCCGCCAGCCACTGGCGGGGCGGCAGTTGGGGCTTATCCTGTCCAAGCCTTCCACCCGTACACGGGTGTCCTTTGAGGTGGGTATGCGCCAGCTTGGGGGGGATGCGGTCGTGCTCAGCCCACAGGACATGCAGATCGGCCGGGGCGAAACACTGGCCGATACCGCACGCGTGCTCTCCCGCTTTGTGGACGCCATTGTCCTGCGTACGGGCAACACCACAAACTTGCACGAACTGGCACGCTGGAGCACAAGCCCGGTTATTAACGGGCTGACCCCGCACTCTCACCCCGTGCAGATTCTGGCCGATATCATGACGTTTGAGGAACACCGTGGCCCCGTGCGTGGCCGCACATTTGCGTGGACGGGCGATGGCAACAACGTGCTGGTCTCCCTTATTGAAGGGGCGGTACGTTTTGGCTTTAGCCTGCGTGCGGCAACCCCTGCCAAAATGAAGCCCCCACAGGCGGTGCTGGACTGGGCAAAGCAGGAAGGCGGCAATGTGGAGTGGATGGAAGACCCACGTGCCGCAGTAGAAAAAGCGGACTGCATTGTAACCGACACATGGGTCAGCATGTCCGACTCGCACGAGGAGGCCGCCTCCCGCATGGCGCGGCTGGAACCCTACCGCGTGGACGCAAATTTGATGGCCCTTGCCGCCCCAGATGCCCTGTTCATGCACTGCCTGCCTGCCCATATTGGGGAGGAAGTGACACAGGACGTGTTTGAAGGCCCCCACTCCGTTGTGTTTGACGAGGCCGAAAACCGCCTGCACGCCCAGAAGGGTATTCTGGCATGGACAATGGGGGGGGCCAACTGGACCTCCTTTGGCAAGGAATAGGCAGATGAGTGACGCGCAAAGACCCGTAACGCCCACCTCCACGGAAGAAACGCCGACTGTCCCCGGCTGGGTTGAACCCGCGCTGGACAGTATTCTGGCGGACCTTCCCGTTGGGGCGGATGCGCTGGCTCCCCTTCGCGCCTCCTATCTGGACTGTCTGGCCGGGTGTGGCCGCGCGGGTGATCTGGACAGGGAGCACGACGCCTGCCGCAAGGGCCTGCTCCGCGCCCTGACCGATACGCAGGGGCTGGCCCCAGCAGAAGCCCGCACGCTGGAACAAAAGCTTGAAAAACTTGAGCTGGACATTTCCGCGCAGGCTTAAGCCCTCCACTCCTTGCACCACCCGTGCGGGCTGCAACACACTCCCCTCCGCCATG
This sequence comes from Acetobacter sp., assembly GCA_047719095.1. Taxonomy (GTDB): domain Bacteria; phylum Pseudomonadota; class Alphaproteobacteria; order Acetobacterales; family Acetobacteraceae; genus Acetobacter. The sequence goes on along the minus strand of JBDNSL010000007.1, from coordinate 41,263 downwards.
CGGAGGGCGCGTGTTGGCATGCCCTCGATTTTGTTTTTGGCAGGATAGAACGTTTTTATGGAAAAACCGGCTTTTCTCGACCGTGACCGCCCCGATGTGCCCGGTCTGGTGGTTCCGGGCGGTGTAACGCCCTTCTATCTGGCAGGGCGTCCAGTCCGTGGGCGGCTGATCCGCCCCGGCGTGCTGGCAGACGCCATGCTTACCCGCCATGACAACCCCGCACAGGTTACAGCTCTTGCTGGCAAGGCGCTCGCCCTTGTGGCGGCACTGGCCTCCGCCCTCAAGTTTCAGGGGTCGTTTTCGCTCCAGATCAAGGGGAATGGCCCCGTTTGCATGCTGGTGGCGGACTGCACGCATGATGGAGCACTCCGCTTTTATGCCCGCAAGGATGATGAGGCACTCAACGCCCTGCTGGCCCAGAACCCCACCCCAACGGACAAGGAGTTGCTGGGAGACGGCTATCTGGCCCTGACGGTTGATCAGGGGGCGGATATGGAGCGCCATCAGGGCATTGTGGAAATTGCGGGGGACGATCTGGCCGCCATGGCCGCGCATTACTTTGCCACCAGCGAACAGCATGCCTGCTGGATTATGCTGGCGTGCAAAATGACCGATGCAGGCTGGCGCTCGGGCGCTCTGGTGCTTGAACGCATTGCAGGCGAAGGCGGCACGGCCGATACCGACCAGCTTGCCCCAGATGGCGCAACACACGATGACAACGCATGGAACACCGCGACCGTTCTGGCCACAACGCTCACCGTGGCCGAACTGCTTGATGACACCCTGCCCGCGCCCCAGCTTCTGCACCGCCTGTTCCACGAGGAAGACCTCCACGTCAGCCACTCCCGCGCTCTGGCCTTTGGCTGCCGCTGCTCACGCGCGCGTCTGGTAGATGTGCTCCAGCACTTCCCCGAGGATGATCTGGACCATATGTGCGTCAACAACGACACAATCGTTATGACATGCGAGTTCTGTAACAAGGACTTCCATTTTCCACGCAGGGACATCGCCTCGGCCACAGGCTGAGTGCGCCTGTTACCCCGACAGCGTGGTTGACGCTGCCCCCACCCCGGAGCAGATTGGCCGGGGTGTGCCCCGCTCCAGCAAGGAGGGGTATGCTGGATTGTTCAAGTTGGCTGCAAAGAGGTTGTGCCATGATGCTGTTGCCCCGTCTGCGTCTTTCCCATCTGGTTGCAACCCTTGTTCTGCCTGCAGCCCTGGCCGGGTGCGCGGACCAGAAGCAGCCAACCCAGTTTGCGCCCCTGAACTATGAATATCTGGGCCAGCTCCACCTGAATGTGGCAACGTTGGATGTGGTGGACAACTCCATAACCAACCCAGAGCCGGGAGATATTGGCGACCGCTCTCCCGCCCCGCCTGACCACGCCTTGCGGCAGATGGCAGCAGACAGGCTGGTGGCCACGGGCAATGCGGCCGCAGCCGCCACGGCCCATTTTGTTATTGACCGGGCCTTTATCCTCCACCAGCCCGGCGGCACGCTGGACGGGCAGATGGATATTCATCTGGATATCCTCAACCCCGAAGGCAAGCGCGTAGCCACAGCCTCCGCACAGGCAACCCAGACCCTGCACCCCGACCCCTCGCAGGATGTGGAAAGCCCGGCCAACCTGTACGAAATTACAAAAGACATGATGCAGACCATCAATGTCGAATTTGAGTACCAGATCCGCCATTCCCTGAACAAATGGCTGGTGGATGCGGGTGGCACCCCCATGAACAACGCCATCCAGACCCAGTCCCTGACCGGCTCGCCCGATGCACAGCCCCCCGCAGCAGGTGTAACACCCGAAGCCAACAGCCTGACTGATACCTCCACGGGCATTGCCGTGCCAGAACCAACCGCTGCCACGACCACAAACACGCCTGCGGACACAGCCAGCACGGCGGCTGCCTCCAGCACTGGAACAACCGCCACCCCAGCACCTGCACCTGCACAGGAGAGTGAACCCAACGCCATTTTCCCTGCGGGAATGGACGACAGCACCACACAGGCCACCCCCAAGAGCCTGTCACCCAAGGCTGGTTTTCTCTCGCTCCCCGCCAGCGCAAAGACACGTTAATCCGGCACGCCCGGTCGTGCCTACATTGGCCCACACGCCACACAGGCCGTGGACCAATGTAGGCATTGCAGCCAGCCCGCCGGACCGCCATAAAAGGCGGCATGATACCCCAGCCCCCTTCATCCGACCCTGACCAGATCGCCTGCGGCCTGCCGGTTAAGGAGATTTTGCCCGAACTGCGTGCAGTGCTGGCAGCAGACCCAACACCCCAGCGCCCGGCCAGCGCCATTGTGGTGGCACCACCGGGGGCGGGTAAAACAACCTCTATCCCCCCCGTTCTGGCTGCCTGCGCGTGGCGGGGAGAAAGCGGGCGGATTATCATGCTTGAGCCGCGCAGGCTGGCCGCCCGTGCCGCCGCCCAGCGCATTGCCTCGCTTATGGGGGAGGACGTGGGAGGGTTTGTCGGCTACCGCACCCGCATAGACAGCGCCGTATCGGCCCGCACCCGCATTGAAGTGCTGACCGAGGGCCTGTTCCTGCGCCGCCTGCTCGGGGACCCCATGCTGGAGGATGTGGCCTGCGTTATTCTGGACGAGGTGCATGAACGCTCTTTGGAGGCGGATCTGGCCCTTGCCTTCTGTCTGGACCTGCAACGCACCCTGCGGCCCGACCTGCGGCTGGTTGCCATGTCCGCCACGGCGGAAACCGAGCGACTGGCCAGCTTGATGAACGCCCCGGTGCTGACCAGCGAAGGCCGCATGTTTGCGCTGGAGGTCCACCACGCCACAAAGGACATTCCCACCCTGCGCGACATTGCCCCTGCAACGGCTGCGAGTATTCGGCAGGCACTGGCGCAGACACAGGGCGATATTCTGGCCTTTCTACCCGGCACGGGGGAAATCCGGCGGGTTGCCCAGTTGCTTGATGGTGTAGCCGCCACCGTGCTGCCCCTGCACGGAGAGCTGCACCCGACGGAACAGGCGCGTGTGCTGCGCCCGGCACAGGAGGGGGAGCGCCGGGTTATTCTGGCCACCTCCATTGCCGAAACATCGCTAACTGTGCCCGGCGTGCGCGTGGTGGTGGATTGTGGGTACCGCCGCGCACCACGGTTTGATGCAGGGGCCGGGCTTTCACGCCTGGATACGCTCCGCATTTCCAAGGCAGCAGCCCGGCAGCGCGCAGGCCGCGCAGGGCGCGAGGCACCGGGCACGGCCTATTGCCTGTGGAGTGCCAGCACACAACGCGCCATGCCCCAGCATGACCGGCCAGAAATTCTTGAAGCTGATCTGGCCGATTACGTTGTGGCCACAGCCCTGTGGGCCGATACGGTGGGCACAACCGACCCCCTGCCCCTGCCAGACCAGCCCCCCGGCAGTGCGGTAGCCGCCGCGCGGGAACTGCTGGAACAGCTTGGAGCACTGGATACGGCAGGGCAGATTACCCGGCTTGGCAAACGCATGGCCCAGCTTGGAACACACCCGCGCCTTGGCGCCATGCTGTTAGCCGCACGCACACCGGAGGAAACCGCACTGGCCGCCGACATGGCCGCCTTGTTGGAAGAGCGCGACCCCCTGCGCCCACGGCATGCGGCACAGGGCCGCCCCCCCGCAACCCCGCCTGCCGATATTGGCCTGAGGCTGGACCTGATTGCAGGCGAGGACCACCCCGATGCCGACCGTGCGGCACTAAGCCGCATCCGGCTTGCGGCAAAGCGCTTTCGCTCCCGGTTGAACATACCCCAGCACCTGCGCGCACAGGGCAATGCCGCCGCACTCCTTGCTGCGGGCTTTCCCGACCGGATTGCCCTGTGCCGGGGCGAGCCGGGCAGTTACCGGCTGGCCAATGGCAGCAATGCGCGCCTCAAACGTGATGATGGGCTAAGCCCCCACCGCCTGCTGGCCGTAGCAGGGCTACACCTGCGCACAGCCGCCGAAATACGGCTGGCCGCACCACTCGACCTGAACGACCTGCCCCCCGCCCTGCTCGCACGCACGCAAGAGCAGGTGGAAACAACGCTAGACCCGGTGTCGGGCCATATCATGGCCCGCAGGCGCACACGCATTGGCTGCCTTGTGCTCAAGGACCGCACAGAAAAGGTCAAACCCGAGGAAGCCGCCTCTTTGCTGTTGCTGCATGCGCGCGATGCTTTGGAAACAGCCCTGAACTGGTCAGACGCCGTAAAACAGTTACAGGCCCGCGTGGCTCTGGCCCAAAGCGTGGATGCAGCCCCCACACCTGCGCGGCATATGCCCGAAGAGACACAGGCGTGGCCGGATTTTTCCTCCTCCGCACTGGCGGGTACGGTTGAGCACTGGCTGGCCCCCTACATGGCAGGCTGCACCTCCATTGCCGCCCTAAAGGAGCTGGATAGCCATGCCCTGTTACGCAACCTTTTAACCTACGCGCAGTGGCAGTGGCTGGAGCGCGAACTGCCAACCCACCTGCCCTTCCCCGGTGGCCGGGCGGAGGTGGATTACACGCAGCCCGTGCCCGTGGCCTCGGCCCGCGCGCAGGTGTTTTATGGCACGGAGCAGACACCGCTGCTGGCGGGGGGGCGGGTGCCCCTGCGGCTGGCACTTCTCTCCCCCGCCGGGCGGCCGCAGGCCATTACGGCCGACCTTGGCGGGTTCTGGCAAGGTGGGTGGGCGGATATGCGGCGCGACATGCGTGGCCGCTACCCCCGCCACGACTGGCCAGAAAACCCGGCCCTTGCCCCGGCCCGACCACGCCAGCGCCCGAATTGAGCGTTCAGGCAAGTACACAGCCCCTTATTACATGCACCTGTCCTCAAGTTCTTCGAGCTTGAGGAGGGTCCGGGCGTCTTCCAGCTCTTCAAGAATGTCTTTCAGGGTTGGCAGAAAATTATGCAAAACCCGCAGGTCGTCCAAGCCCTGCGCGTGTGCAATGCCACGCTGTTTGAGAAAATAACCCCAGAACGGGCTGGTGTTCCTGTCAAAATGTCCTTGCAGCAGGGCAAACACCTCGGCCGTTTTGCGTTCCCACTCAACATTTCTGAAACTGACATACCGATCAAAATTTTCCGACATTGCTCTCCCCCTGATTTTACTGAACCAGACAGAGCATGTGAAACATGGGCCCCACTTTGTCTGTCAGATGCCCGACAGACAATGGGAGCAGGCCACTACCCCTCCCTTGCCGCGTGCCCGCTGGCCCAGCCTTGTAAAAGGGCGACATTGCCCAGACGCAAAGCCCCCCGGCGTTCGCGCATAAATGCGCCATCGCGGATCATGGCGTTAAACTCGGTCGAGACCGTCTGCCGCGTTGTGCCCAGTAAGGCGGCCATGTCCTCCATGCCCAGCGCAAGTGGTACAATCTGCCCCGCTTGCAGCTTGACCCCCGCGTGTGCCGCACTACGCACAATATAGCGGGCAATACGCCCCCGTGCGTGGTGGAAAGCTATGTCTTCCAGCAGGGTCAGGGTCTGGCCCAGCACCTTTGCCAGACCATGGATCAGGGCATGCCCAAGGGCTGGATGGGCTGCGGATACACGCTCCACAGCAGCCCTTTGGGCCATAAAAAGCCGGGTTGGCTCGCCTGCCTGCATCTGCAAGCGGGTATGGGTGCTGAACATGTCGCCATGGCGGAGGTAGGCAAGGCTCAACTCCCGGTCAAACGCCAGCAGGAACGCGCGCAGGCACCCGGTTTTTACAATAAAAATATAGTCCTTCTCTTCAGGGTACGTCAGCAGTTGCCCACGCTCGACCGCTACAGGCTGGAAAACACCGCGCAACGGGTGTGCCTCCTGTGTGTCCAGCAGTGCCAAAATCCCGGTGGGTCCGTGCGCGTGTGGGGGCATCATGCCTGTCCGTGCCGCAAATACCGTGCCATGTGCCCCAGCCCAGCACCTATGGGGCATGGGGGAAAATGGCCGTCAAGCCTGCTTTTTATGCACTCGGTGCGTTAAAAAGAGCATGAAAACAGGGTTCAGGCTGGCGGCATGGTTGCACATGGCGGCCAAACATGGCCTAAAGTTCATATGCTTGGCTCCATGGCACCGCTTGAATGAACAGATTGCTGCACGGCCTGCCCTGTGTGGCACTGGCCTACCTTTACTGCACACCGCTCCTGAACACGGATGCGGCATGGGCGGACACGCTCCCCCCCTTTGCGCCAGCAACCCCGCTTGTTACAACCGGCCCGGTCAGCTTTGCCCCCCTTGTGCGCAAGGTGGTGCCAGCCGTGGTTAATATTGCCGTCACACGCGATGATTTTGCAGCCGACAGCCACCACAAGCTGCCATCCTCTGTCAAAGGCACACCACTGGAGCGGCGCTACCGCGAACGCATGCGCCACCATGGGGATGAACTGCTTGAAGCCGGGTCGGGATTTTTAATCGACCCCAGTGGCGTTATTGTCACCAACGGTCATGTGGTGGAGGATGCGGACGCCATTACCGTATCCCTTGCCAGCGGCAAGGAATTTACCGCCTCACTGGTCGGTGTGGACCCGCTGACCGATATTGCCGTGATAAAAATTACCAGCCCCACCCCCCTCCCCTATGTGGAATGGGGGGATAGCAGGCAGGTGCAGGTGGGCGACTGGATTATGGCGGCGGGCAACCCGTTTGGTCTGGGTTCCTCCGTGACTGCGGGCATTGTCTCCGCCCGTGGACGCGATATCGGGGCCAGCCCGTTTGATGACTTTCTGCAACTGGACGCGCCCATAAACCCCGGTAATTCCGGCGGGCCAACCTTTAACCTTGCCGGGCAGGTTGTTGCACTCAACACCGCCATTGTCTCCCCCACCGGCGGGTCTGTGGGGCTTGGCTTTTCCATTCCGTCCGAAATTGTCATCCCCATTGTGGAGACCCTGCGCCAGACCGGGCATATAGACCGTGGCTGGCTGGGGGCCACGCTGGATGATGTGCTCACCCATAACGGCGCCAAGGTGACCGAGGTGGACCGGGACAGCCCCGCAGCCCATGGTGGCCTGCGCAAGGGCGACGTGATTACCATGCTCAACGGTGAACATGTGGATACCGCCCGCGCCATGATCCGCGCCATAGCCACCGCCAGACCGGGGAGCGAGGCCACGCTGGCCATCACACGCAACACCCACCCCCAGACCCTGACCATTCGTGTAGGCCTGCGCCCCCTATCCGAAGATGGGGGGTTCCACTAGGCCGTTCCACGCACGGCCTAGTGGTTAGCCGTCAAACGAACAGCTTGCGCCATGCCACTCCATGCAGCCATTTTCCTGACTATTAATGACCTTGCTGCCCTTGACGGTCAGCTTGACATGGCAGGTAGAGCCTTGTCCTTCGGATGGCTGGGTAATCGTGATCACATCGCCATTGCGTGTGAACGCTGCGTTGTTGATCTGACCAAAGCAGGTGGAGGAACTCAAGCTCAGGCTCGCCTTGTTGCCGTTCAACACAAGCTTGCCTTTTCCGCCGTCAAAAACGCCCGTGTATGTCTGCCCTTGGGCGTGAGCCGTGCCACCAGCCAGCACAAGACCTGCGATCAGAAGCATGCGTTTCATTAATATCAATCCATTAAACATTTAGGTTCTCGTAAGATCACATACCCGCGTTTACTTGTAAACAGCCCGCCATAAGGGCTGTTGGCGCAAACTGTCGGGCATATTTTCCCCTCAGATCATGGCAAGTGGTTCCTTGCGCCGGGGTGGGGCAAAGGCTGCATCCAGTTCCGCCATATCCTGCGGCTCCAGCACCAGTTCCTCCGCAGCAAGGTTAAGCCGCATATGTGCAAGCGTGCCCGCCTTGGGAATGGCCAGCATATTAGGCTGGCGCAATACCCATGCCAGCGCCACCTGTGCGGCACTCGCCACCCCGAGCGATGTGCTATGCCGTGCTGCAATCCGGCCCAGTACGGGGTTTGCCAGCAGGGCACCCCCCTGCCCAATGGGGGAGTACGCCATGGTCACAACCTTGCGCTGCCTGTCTGCTGGCAACAGGTCATATTCCACCCCCCTATGCTCCAGACTGTACAGCACCTGATTGGCCGCACATTCGCCCGGGCGGGCACAGCGTTCAAGGTCGCGCATATCATCGGTATCAAAGTTGGAAACACCCCAGTGGCGGATCAGCCCTTCACGCTGGAGCGTGCGAAAAGCCTCCACCGTTTCGGCCAGTGGCACCCCGCCACGCCAGTGCAGCAGGTACAGGTCCAGCCTGTCTGTTCCCAGATTTTTAAGGGACTGGCGGCAACTTTGCGCCACCCCTTTGGCTGTTGCATTGGTGGGTAAAACCTTGCTGACCAGAAAAACCTGATCCCGCAAGGGGGCTATGGCCTGCCCCACCAGTTGTTCGGAGCGGCCATTGCCGTACATTTCCGCCGTGTCCACCACCTGCACGCCCTGCTCCAGCCCGTAGCGCAGGCTTGCAATTTCCTCCTCCCTGCGGGCTGTGGAATCGCCCATGTTCCATGTACCCATGCCCAATGCGGGCAGGATTGTGCCATCTGGCAGGGTTATGGTCTGCGGCATTTACGGCTTTCCTTCTTGTATGCACACGCTATCAGGCAGCATAAACCGGCATGAGCCGTGCTTGTGTTCCACCTCACGGCAAGACTGATAGAGTGGATATATGACCCAGATCGGCTTTTACCACCTGACCCGCACCAGTCTGAACGAAGCGTTACCCATGCTGCTGACCCGCACGCTGGACAGCGGGCACAAGGCGGCTGTGTGGTGCGCTGACAAGCCCTTGCTGGAGGAGTTGGATAAAACGCTCTGGCAGGTTGCAAACCCACGGTGGCTGCCCCACGGCAGCGCGGGCATTAGCTGCCCCGACCTGCAACCCATATGGCTTAGCACCGGGGAGGACTGCCCGAACGAGGCGCGTTTTCTGTTTTTGACGCAGAACAGGCACTGCACCGACCCATCACGCTTTGAGCGGATATTTGACCTGTTTGACGGGCATGACGAAACCGCCGTGGCCAGCGCGCGCACGCGTTGGGCACAAGCCCAGAAAGCCGGGCATGATCTGGCTTACTGGCGGCAGGAAGACAAAGGCTGGACGCGCGCGCGCTAAAAACCCGCACGCCAGCATGCAAACGCCCCCTGCCCGGTTATTGGGGCAGGAGGCGTTTAGGCAAAATCAGCCCTGTTCAAACCCGTTACGCACAAACCGGTCAAGCAGACGCACACCAAACCCGGTTGCCCCTTTGGGCTGGCCGTTCTTGGCCTTGCTTGCCCATGCCACACCCGCAATATCCAGATGCGCCCAAGGGGTCTCACCCACAAAACGCTTGAGGAACTGGGCTGCGGTAATGGAGCCACCAGCCCGGCCACCGCTGATGTTCTGCATATCCGCAATATCGGACTTCAGCAGGGCGTCATATTCCTTGCCCATGGGCATGCGCCACAGCTTTTCGCCCGTAAATGCGCCCGCATCAGCCAAGCCCACAGCCAATGCATCATCATTGGAGAACAGGCCCGCGTATTCGTGCCCAAGACCCACAATAATTGCGCCGGTCAGGGTGGCCAGGTCCACCATCAGGCGGGGGGCAAACCGGTCGCGCGCATACCAGAGCACATCGGCCAGAACCAGACGGCCCTCGGCATCGGTGTTGAGCACCTCAATCGTCTGGCCAGAAGCACTGCGTACCACGTCCCCCGGACGCTGGGCGGTGCCCGAAACCATGTTTTCCACCAGCCCCACAACACCCACGGCATTAACCGCAGCCTTACGCAATGCGAGCGAGGCCATAAGCCCGGTTACCGTTGCTGCCCCTGCCATGTCCCACTTCATGTCTTCCATGCCAGCGGCGGGTTTGATGGAAATACCACCCGAGTCAAAGGTGACACCCTTGCCAATAAAGGCCACCGGGGCGTCCCCTTCCTTGCCGCCATTCCAGCGCATAACCACGGTACGTGGCGCGTTTGCACTGCCCTGCGCCACACCCAGAAGTGCCCCAAAGCCTAGTTCGGTCATGGCGGCAACGTCCAGCACTTCCACTTCCAGCCCGTGGGCGCGCAGGGTTGTTGCCCGCTCGGCAAATTCTGCCGGGTTCAACACATTGGCAGGTTCGCTCACAAGGTCACGCGTCAGCACAACACCACGTGCCACGGCCTGAAGGGACGGCCAGAGGTCAACCGCTGCATCCACATGCGTGCCCAGCACGGACAGATCGGCCAGAACGCGTTTTTTATCGTCCTTGTCCTCTGTCTGGTACAGGCCAAAATGGTATGCACCAAGCACGGCCCCCAAAGCCACATGGGCCGCCAGCGCGCCAGACAGGTCGCCCACGGCCAGTGCAGCCTTTGGCGCACGGCCCAGCAGGGAGGCACACAGCCCACCCGCTTTTTCGGCAGCCCATGCATCTACATCCGCCGGCTTGCCAAGGCCGACCAGCACAATGCGCTCAAAACTTTCGGAGGGGGCCAGCACAACACAGCTTGTGCCGTCCTTGCCTTTAAACCCTTCCGCCTTGGCCGCACGGCCAAGGGCACCATGCGTTGCCTGATCAACTGCCTGAAAAACTGCGGAGCGCGCATCTCCTTCGGGCACCAGAATAGCCAGTGCGCCAGCGGTGGGCTGTATTTGGGTGGAGAATGAAATCTGTAGCATGGTTCTGACCGATCTCCCTGAAAATCACATCTTTTCTGCCTAAGTCCCCCACCCTGTCTTGGCAATAGCGAGGCAGGCCCGCAGCCCCGATTGCACGATAAACACCAACACCGCACCACAGGGCATGACGGCGGGGCCAAGCTGGCGTATGCTAGGGGCATGAACACCCTTGCAGACACAGACCTGCTGGCCCTTGCCGCCAGACTGGCCGACGAAGCCGCCGAAATCATCCGCACCATTCGCGCGCGGGGTTTTGAAACCGTGACCAAAACCGACTCCTCCCCCGTAACGGAGGCGGACCACGCAGCGGAAGCGCATATCCTGCGGGGGCTGCGCGCAGCCACACCCGATATTCCCGTTATTGCGGAAGAAGAAGTGGCCGCAGGCCTGCAAGCCTATGCCACCCCGGCCTACTGGCTGGTGGACCCGCTGGACGGCACGCGGGAATTTGCCGCCGGACGGGACGATTTTACCGTCAATATCGGCCTTGTGCGCAACGGCCACGCGGCACTGGGGGCTATGGCCCTGCCAGCCTACCACCAGCTTTACACCGGCGGCGTGGGCCTTGGCGCGCACCGCGTGGACAAAAACGGGGTGCAGGCCATTCATGTCCGCACAGCCCCCCCCGAAGGGCTGACCGTTCTGGCCTCCCGCCATCATGCGGATGACACGCGGCTGGCCGAATACCTGAACGGCAAAAAAATTGCCCATCTGGGGAATATTGGCTCCGCTGTAAAATTTGCCCGCGTGGCCGAAGGTCTGGTTGACCTTTACCCCCGTCTTGGCCCAACCATGGAGTGGGACACCGCAGCCCCGCAGGCCATTGTGGAAGCCGCCGGTGGCCAGATTACACTTCTGGATGGATCCCCCCTGATTTACGGCAAAACAGGCTGGAAAAACCCGCCATTTGTCTGTACCGGAACACTATGAACAGGGCAGTCCACCCGTAGTCTCTTTACGCAGGGTTCTCCTGTTGCCAAAACATTGCCTGCTTCACTGATCGGCCTACGGATTGCGCCCTGTCGCCATGATAAGACCATGACCAGACATCTGGATGCCACACAAAGCGGCATTGCAGCCGCCGCCAGCATCCTGCGTGCTGGCGGCCTTGTGGCGTTTGGCACGGAAACCGTTTACGGCCTTGGCGCGGATGCAAGCCAGCCACAGGCCGTAGCCCGTATTTTCGAGGCTAAAAACCGGCCCCGCTTCAACCCGCTTATCAGCCACTTTGCCACTGCGCAGGCGGCTTTTTTGCAGGTTGTGCCCAACGCACTGGCGCAGGCACTGGCACGGGCCTTCTGGCCGGGGCCACTCACGCTTATTCTGCCCCGCGCACCGGGCTGCACCATAAGCGAGCTGGCAGCAGACGGCCTGTCCAGCCTTGCGGTACGCGTGCCCGCCAACGCCACAGCCCTTGCCCTGCTCAAACTGGTGGACCGCCCCATAGCCGCCCCTTCGGCCAACCGCTCGGGCCGTATCAGCCCGGTGGATGCACAGCAGGTGCTCGAAGAACTGGACGGGCGCATAGACGCAGTGCTGGACAGTGGCCCCTGCACCGTTGGGGTGGAAAGTACCGTGGTTGACCTGACAGACCCGCAGGCCCCCTGCCTGCTGCGTCCGGGCGGGGTTACGCTGGAAGAGTTGCAGAGCATCTGCCCCCATATCCGCCTGCCACAAACCAGCAGTGACGCAGCCCCCCACTCCCCCGGTCGCATGGTCTCGCATTACGCGCCACATCTGCCCGTGCGGCTGAATGCCCTCCAGGCAGGCGCGGATGAGGCCCTGCTGGCCTTTGGCACGCCCCACCCAACCCCTGCCCCGCTGGTATGGAACCTAAGCCCGGCCGGCAACCTTGCAGACGCCGCCGCCAGACTGTTTACCGGCCTGCGCGTACTGGACCACAAGGCACAGGCCCTTGGGCTAAACCGTATTGCCGTGCAGCCCATTCCCCAGCACGGCCTGGGCCGGGCCATACAGGACCGCCTGAACCGCGCCGCCGCACCGCGCCCGCAAGATGGCGCAAAAGACGTGACGCCATGAGTGAGATTGACCCCAAGGAGCTCAAGATCCTCTCGGACATTCTGGCACTGGTGCTTGAAGACCACCCCGGCCAGTCAGACACGGCTTTGCAGGCCCTGCGTAACCGGGCGCGCAAGAACAGTACAACGGGTGGTGCGCTTAAAAACCTGTTCCAGACCATTGCGGTCAACCCGGCCAAGGCCAAAAGTGCGCCCCGCCAGTCTGGCACGCGGGCTTCGGCCAGCAAGTCCAAAACAACGGACATGCCAGACCAGTACCGCGTGCAACTGCGCGAAATGGCGGACAGCATTACCCGGCTGGACCGCAACCTGCGGGTTGCCCACTCCCAGAACGAAACACTTAAATCCGAACTCTACCTGACCCAGAAGTCCCGCGCGGAACTCCAGACCCATCTGGCAACACTTCAGGCCAGAAGAAACCAGAAAAAGCCACTCACCATTGCCATAAGCCTGCTTGTTGGCGTGCTGGTCGGGTTTGCCGGGTCGCAGGCGGTGCATAGCCTGTGGCCAACGCCCCCCATGCGCGCCCATACGGTAGCCGATAACTCCCGTTACCTTTACTAACAGGGTTTTATCAGCCCACCCTTAACTTTAGTCCTTTTGTGCTTTTGCAGGGAAAACCAGAGCCATGCCACAAACGCCCCTTCCCCCGCCCCTACATGATGCGCTGGTAAAGCTGCTTGGCCCTTCGGGCGTGCTGACCAGCCCTGCGGATACGGAAGCGTTCTGCGTGGACTGGCGTGCCCTCTACCACGGCAAATGCTCCGCAGTGCTGCGCCCGGCCACTACCGAGGACTGTGCAAAGGCCATAAGCCTGTGCCACGCGCACAACGTGCCCATGGTACCACAGGGGGGCAACACCAGCATGGTGGGTGGCGCTACGCCGGATTCGAGCGGGCATGCCGTTGTTATTTCCACCACCCGCATGAACCAGATCCACAGCATAGACCATGCCGACCTGACCATGACGGTGGATGCAGGGGTAACCCTTAAGGCCGCACAGGACGCAGCCAGTGCGCAGGGGCTGTTGCTGCCCCTTTCCATCTCATCCGAAGGCTCGGCTGATATTGGGGGTATTCTGGCCACCAATGCTGGCGGCAACAACACGGTGCGCTACGGCAATGCGCGCGAACTTGCACTGGGGCTGGAGGCAGTTCTGCCCGATGGCAGCGTGCTTAACCTCATGCGTAAACTCCGCAAGGACAATACAGGTTACGCACTGCGCCAGTTGCTGGTTGGTTCGGAGGGCACGCTGGGCCTTATCACGCGGGCGGTTATCCAGCTCCAGCCTGCCCCCCGCTCGCGCGAGACGGCACTTTGCGCGGTGGAAAGCCCAAAGGGGGCACTCTCCCTGTTTGCCGCATTCCGCAAACAGGACCCCTCCGCCATCCATGCGTTTGAATTTATGTCCGGCACATCCATGGCGCTGGTCAACAGCCTGATCGAAGGGGCCTCCTTACCGCTGGAAGCCCCGGCCCCGGCCTACGTTCTGGTGGAACTGGCCAGCCCGCGCGCCGATGACAGCCTGCGCAGCCTGATGGAAGATGTTCTGGGCAGTGCTCTGGAAGAAGGGCTGGTAACAGACGCCGTTCTGGCCGAAAGCGAAAGCCAGCGTCAGGGCTTGTGGATGATCCGTGAAGAACACGCCGAAGCACAAAAACGCGCGGGGGCCTCGGTTAAAAATGACGTCTCCGTGCCACTGGCCGCCATACCGGACCTGATTACCGATGCCACCAAAGCCTGCGAAGCACTGATACCGGGCATTCGGGTGGCACCTTTTGGCCATATTGGCGATGGCAACATCCATTTTAATCTGGTGCAGCCCGAAGGGGCGGACCCAGCCGCGTTTTTGGCTCAGGACCACGCCATAATGGACACAGTGGCCGCAATCGTGCTCAAACTCGGAGGTTCTTTTTCCGCCGAGCATGGCGTGGGCCAGCTTAAAACCTACATGATGCCAGCATGGCGCGGTGGGGCGGAACTGCAAACCATGCGCCAGATCAAGGCAGCGATTGACCCGCAGAACCTTATGAACCCGGGCAAAGTGCTCCCCCCCACCTGAGTGGTTCCGTATTGTGGACCAAAGGCGGCTACCCCCTGCCTTTGGCCACAATATATGTATTCCAGCACAAAACTGCTTAAATGCAGAAAATGTCTTTATTTTTCAACGGAAGAAAAAGACAGTGCCGGATACCAAAAACACAGTATTTGCAAAATAAATGCAGGCAGAACAATCAAGCCCGGGTCCCACCCGGTCAAGATCATGGCAATACCTGTCAAAATAGGGGCGGCAGTCCGTTCGACCCGCGCCCCTTTGGGTGTGTTACAGGCAAGAACGGAGCATACGCCCCCAAGCCCGACCATCCCGGCTGCCATAATGGCATAAAGCGGGCGCAGGCCAGCCTGTGGCGCCAGACCATTATTCATGCTGGACAGGGAGGACAGGTCGGACGACCAGCCCGCCAGCCCGAACAGAAAGCTGAATGGCAGCACAAGCACGCCAAACACATCTTGCAGCAGGCCAACAAACCCCATGACAACAGGGGGGAGCACCATGCTTGCCACCCCCACTGCCACATCCAGAACCAAAAGTGCGAGAGCGGGCGTGGCGGTTTTAGTGTTCATATCTGGAACGCCCTGACAACACGGTCTGGGGGTTAGTCCTTCCACCACTTAACGGGCTGAGGTTCGGCCTGTACTTCCGCCACCACGACATCAGCCTGTTCTGGCTCCTTGCGGGGACGGCCACGGGGCTTGGCCTCAAGCTGGCGGCGCAGGTTAGCCAGTTCCGCCTCCAGTTCTTCCATCTGGCGGCGTCCTGCACGGATTTCACGCCCGGCAAGGGCCAGTTCCGCATCACGCTCAGCCAGTTTGTTCTTCTGTTCGGCAATCAGGGCATCCGCATGGCCTATGCGCGTGGTCAAGCCGCGCTGGGCGGTCTGCAAATCAGCCAGTTGGCGCTCGCCCTCTTCCACCTTGAGTTTTTCTTCCGCCAGATGGCGGCGCAGGCGGGAAAGCTCGCTGTTGTCTTCTTCGTTAAAATGCACAGCGCGGGATGTGCCCGTCACACGCGGCATGGCAACCGTGCGCGGTGTTGTGCGTGCAAGCGAATGTTTTTCCACCTGCACTTCTCCGTCACGCACAAAGCGACGGCGCTTGTTATTGGCGTTTTCGGCTGTGAGGCGGGGTTGCGGGGCAGGAGCAGACGGGCGGGAACGGGCGGAATGTCCAATGCGTTCGAGCGCATTGCGCATGGACGCTTCTTCAAGCCCTTCCTCATTATCCCTGTCTGCTACGGGGGGAGACAGAAAAGATGATGTATTCATGAATTCAGATGTCACGTTTCAGATATTTTATGGTCTGTTTAAAAGCTGCCAGAAAACCAAGTGTGTTTTTATGTGTCTGGACAAAAGCAGTTGTCAGGCAACCGCTTTATTACCAGATAGCAAGATAAAAACAGAGATATGGCCGCAGCACCGGCAGCAAGGTCTATTACACATTGCCGCGCAGGCAATGTCTGCTGCGGCCCGGTATACCACACGCCCCCTCTTTTTCCAAGGGGTTGTGTGGCTTTGGCCTATTTTTGGCCTTTGGGCACAGGCTGCCACACAACATCGCTCTGTCCATCATGGTTGAAATGACGGGCCAGCACAAAAAAGTAATCAGATAATCTGTTCAGTATTTTAAGCAGAACAGGGTTAACCCGTTCCTTGCGGGACAGACCCACCATGCGGCGTTCGGCCCTGCGTACCTGTGTGCGGGTCAGGTGCGCCCATGCCGCAGGTACCGAGCCACCGGGCAGCACAAACCCCGCAAGGGGCTGCTGGCGGGCACGGAGTTCCTCCAGCCTATGCTCGATCACCAGCAGGGCGGCCTCTTCCACACGGTGTGCGCGTTCGGCCATGGGGCCTTCTTCTGGCAGGCAGATATCTGCCCCCATATCAAACAGCAGGTTCTGTATGGTGGTCAGGTGGTGTGCTACCACATCCCCCGCCGGAGTATGGGCCTGCACCAGCCCCACCAGCGCATTAATTTCATCAAGTGTGCCAAGGACTTCTATGCGGGCCTCGTCCTTGGTTACGCGTGTGCCATCTCCAAGGGATGTCTGCCCGCCATCCCCACCACGGGTTACAACCTTGTCGATCCGTATGCTCATACCCCTACCCTTCCGACCCCGAAATTTTTACTACCAGACACAAACGCGCCATGGCTTGAGGCGTTGCCAAACCTAAAATTGGTCCCATGCCGCCCTGCACTATTCCCGTTTGCCGCAGACACGCCTATACAGCCCATTATGCTGACCGGACCTTTTCTTACACGTCTATGGCGTATCTGTGGTGCGCTTCTTATCGCCACGGGTACCATTATGGGCGCTTTGACCGCACATCTGCCCGACCCCTACTTTGCCGAAGGCGGGCGGGTTATGGCACGCAGCGCCATGGATATGCAGATGTGGCAGGGCATAGCTGTTCTGGCCCTTGGCCTTGGCCTGCGCGAACGCACCAACCGTGTGCTCCTTACGGGGGGCTGCGGCGCAGTGGTCGGGACCATCATGTTCTGTGGCGGGGTGTACAACACCGCCTTTACCGGCCACCACGGCAGCCATATAGCCCCTATTGGCGGCAGTATTCTTATTCTTTCATGGCTGGTGCTGGCCGCAGGCTGGATGCGCCGCGCATGAGCACCTCCATACAGGGCGCCTGGCTGGCAGCAGACGGGCTGAAGCACGTTTTGCAAGAAGACCTGCTCCTCCGTGGTGTGGAGGTTGCGGACTGGCATGGCATGCTGGCCCTGTCCACCCAAAAGCCGGTCTACTCCCCTTGGGCGCTGGACATATGGACCGCACCACAGCGCGCCAGCATTACCTCCATCCGCAATGCGTCGGACACGCTACGCGCCATCCAGCGGAACTGGAGCCTGTATGCCGCGGACAACTTCCGCAGGGCCGGGCTGATTGTGCAAAAACTGCCCCCCGTTAAAGCGGCCCCGCTGGTTTTTCCTACCCCCGCGCCAAC
Organism: Acetobacter sp.; assembly: GCA_047719095.1. GTDB lineage: Bacteria > Pseudomonadota > Alphaproteobacteria > Acetobacterales > Acetobacteraceae > Acetobacter. Next base: position 23,634 of record JBDNSL010000007.1, on the reverse strand, counting down.
CAGCCCTCTGGGGGCATGGACCCTGCTGGACACCTCCACCTTGCTGTTTTCGGCCACCAAAAGCAGCCCGTTTGTAAACGGCGCACCCGAATTTGTGGAAAACCGGACAGACCCGCCCTCACGCGCCTACCTTAAACTCTGGGAAGCCTGCACCCGTCTGGGCCGTTGGCCCGCAGCGGGTGAGCAATGTTATGACTTGGGTGCCACACCGGGCGGGTGGACATGGGCGCTGGCAAGCCTTGGCGCACAGGTAACCGCATTTGACCGTGCCCCCCTTGCCCCTTCGGTTGAGGCCATGCCCGGTGTCAGCTTTCAACAGGCCAGCGCCTTTGGGCTGGACCCAAAACAGCTCCCTGCCACGGACTGGGTTTTTTCCGATATTATTGCCTACCCCCAGCGCCTGCTGCGCCTGACCCGCGCGTGGATTGAGTCAGGGCAGACCAAAAATATTGTGCTGACAGTAAAATTTCAGGGCGAAACCGACCACGAAACGGTAGCAGCCTTTGAGGCCATACCCGGCGGCGCGCTGGCCCATCTGGCGCACAACAAGCATGAGCTGACATTTTTCTGGTCGCAAGAGGCCGCAGACAAAGGCCTATCCCCCCTGCCCGCTTCCGTTATTGACTAACCCGTAAGCGGGCCATGGGGCGGCACCTGTAAGCCCCACCGCCTAACGGCGGGCGCGCCAACGCCCCACAATGCGTTCACCGCCATGCACCAGCAGCACGGCAAGGGCAAAGCACAGAACAAGCATGACAATGGCCGATGTCTGCTGGGCCTGCGCCTGCCCGCTGGCGGCCAGAAAGCGCAGCAGGTCGCCGCCCATATGTCCCCCTGTCATGGCATCCAGTTGGGGCAGACAACCAAGCGTCCAACGTAGCAGCAGAACCAGAAGGGCTGTCAGCCCCACAGTAGCCCCGGTCTTGATCAGGGTCAGGCGGATACTGCCATCATGTTGCGCCATAACCGTTTACCGGCCGCTTTCGGGCTGTTCGCCCCTGCTGGCCTGATGCTCCTCAACCGAGGCTTTAAGCCCCGGCACATCCTGCGCTACCAGCGTATCCACATAGGTGTTGTTCTTCCACACCCATCGGTCGGACCCATCGACCAGAATGTCCTTCAGCCCCCCATGCGTTGCGGGCAGTAGTTCAACAGGCCCGCTTACGGAATCCAGCACCTTTTCCCACCCACCGTGGCGCTTGAGATATACATCGGTGGAGCAACCGGCAGAACCACACAGGCTGGCTGCCTGTACCTGCACAAAAAGGGCAATATTTTTGCCATTGGCCGAAAGGGGGGCCGAGCCAACCAGCACCAGAGGTTTGTCATTATGGCGGGCCGCAGCAGCCAGATCATCCGCATTCAGCACGCGCGCTGCACTGTCCAGCGCACTGCCGCGCTGGTCTGTCAGGGCCACGGGTTCGCCTCTGCCGTGGGGGGCAGCAGCCTGCGAGGCCGGGTTTGCGCCATGCGCCACCGCATAGCCCCATACCCCGCAAGGCAGGGCAGACAACCCCGCCAACACACAATACAACCCCACACGATGCTTCAAGCGCGCATTCCTTATTTTACCTGACCAACACAACCTTTAGTGGAGTAGACCCCAAGCATGTCCGAGCAGACAAGCCCAAATACCACCCCCCAAGCCCAAGAGGTGCCAAAACCCGGCCTTTACCGCCATTACAAGGGAGGATTGTACACAGTTCTGTGCGTTGGCCGCCATAGCGAGACGGAGGAATGGCTGGTTACTTACCGGTGCGATGCACAGGGCACCTACTGGGTTCGGCCGCTGGCCATGTGGCTGCAAAGTGTAAACGGCACGCCACGCTTTGCTTTTATTGGCAGCAATGAGCACACCGGACGTGGCGCATAGGGGGCAACCCCACGCGCCACAAATAATGCCCGATCAGGCCTGACCTGCCACCTGTGCAATAATTTCTTCCACAATATCCGGGTCGGACAAGGTGGAAAGGTCGCCCAGATTGCTCAGGTCATGTGCTGCGATCTTGCGCAAAAGACGGCGGACAATTTTACCCGAGCGGGTTTTGGGCAGGTCCCGCACAACATAAATCTGTTCGGGCACCGCATAGCGGCCCACCCCATCGGCAATGGCGCGGCGTACGGCTACGGGGTCCAGACTGCCCTCGGTGCGGGGCACAACAAACACAACCAGCCCCTGCCCTTTCAGGTCATGTGGCACGCCAACGGCGGCACTTTCCACCACCTCGGCATCGGTTGCCACGGCGTCTTCAATTTCTGCCGTACCAATCCTGTGGCCCGAGACATTGACCACGTCATCCACCCGGCCCGTAATCCAGAAATACCCATCGGCTTCACGCCGCGCCCCATCGCCCGAAAAGTAGCGACCGGGGCATGTGGTAAAATAGGTCTGACGGAAGCGTTCGTGGTCACGCCACAAGGTCATGGCCTGACCGGGCCATGAGCGGGCCATGCACAACAGCCCATCGCCCGCGCCCACAACCTCTGTCTGGCTCTGCGCATCAACCAGCACAGCAGCCACACCTGGCAGCGGCAGGCCAGCGGCCCCCGGCCTGCCCGGCACCTGCCCGGCGCTGGCGGTCAGCATAACGCCCCCTGTCTCGGTCTGCCACCAAGTGTCCACCACGGGGCAGCAGGACTTGCCCACCTCATCATGGAACCACTGCCATGCCTCGGGGCTGATCGGCTCACCCACCGTGCCCAGCACGCGCAGGCTGGACAGGGAGCGGCTGCGCACCACGTCCGCATCCTCACGCATGGCCGCACGGACCACGGTGGGAGAGGTGTAGAACACACTCACATTGTTGCGGTCGATCACATCCCACCAGCGGCCCGGCTGGGGCCACGAGGGCAGGCCCTCATAGATCAGGATTGTTCCGCCATTGCACAGCGGGCCGTACACAACATAGGTGTGTCCTGTAATCCAGCTTGTATCGGCCGTGCACCAGAACACATCACTAGGCTGGGCGGCAAACACCACCTCATGCGTGTAGGACGCCCAGACCAGATACCCCCCCGTGCCATGCACAACGCCCTTGGGCCGCCCCGTGCTGCCCGAGGTGTACATCAGGAACAACGGGTCGCACGCGTCCATGACCTCTGGCGGGCAGTCGGGCATTTCCATAGCCACTTCGGCCGCATAGGACAGGTCCCGACCGGGCTGCATGGGCACATCCGCGCCGGTTACAGGGACCACCAGCACATGGCGTACGGTGCAGGCCGCACCACAGGCCACAAGTGCTTCATCCATTGTAACCTTGCTGGGAATGGCCTTGGCCCCACGCCGCGCCACGTCGGCTGTAATAACCACAACAGCACCGCTGTCCATAAGCCGCTCTGCCAGCCCTTCGGCCGAAAAACCGCCAAACAGCACAACGTGGATCGCGCCAATACGCGCACAGGCCAGCATGGACACCACGCCCTCGGCCACCATAGGCAGGTGGATGGCAACACGGTCGCCCCGGCCAACGCCCAGCCTGCGCAGCGTGTTGGCAAGGCGGCAGACCTGAGCGTGCAGTTCGCGGTAGGTCAGGACCAGCTTTTGCCCGTCCTCCTGCCCTTCCCAGATCAGGGCGGCCTTGTCGGGCTGGGTCAGAACGTGCCGGTCAAGGCAGTTTTCGGCCACATTAAGCTGCCCGTCTGTGTACCATGCAACCCGCACATCGCCCCCAAAATCGGAGCGGGAGGCATGGGAGGGCGCTTTATGCCAGACCAGTCTGCGCGCCTGCGACAGCCAGAAGGCCTCCGGGTCGCGTTGCGCGCGCTGCACTTGATCAAGATAGCGATCAGAGACGCCTGTCTCCGTCGTGCAGGGAACAATGTCTTCCACTTGGACTGGTCCTTTCATTTACGTTCTTATTTTGCAGCCGAACCAGATGGTCTTTGATCATATCATGCCGCCAGAGGAAAGGCATACACGCACCCCAAAGGGCAGAAAATGTACCGAACCGGACATAAAAAAAGGCCGGTCACCACCGTGACCAGCCTTTTTTGTTATGCCGTTTTTATTCCACGCCTTAATTCCGGTCGGCGCGGAACAAGGGCCTGCCCCTGTATTACAGAGCAGCTTTGGCGCGGTCCAGAACGGCCTTGCAGGTCTTCTGGCGCAGCGGCAGGGTTGCCATGGCCACAGTGTAGGTATGGTCGTTCAGGCGGATCTGGCCAGCAGAACCAATGGCGTAGAACATGTTGCCATCTGCGCCATCGGACACGGCGTTGGTTTTCTTGTTGTATTCCTGCAACGTGCGGAAGGCATCGTCGTAATCAGGGACGTATTCGTTCTGCACGCAGTAGTTCAGCAGACCTGCGTTTTCTTTCGGGTCAATGGAGGACACATAACCCGAGGGGTCCACGGTTGAGAGGAGAGACGTATCCCCCCCACGAATAACCGGCATATTGAGGGTCTGATCCTCGGCATGAGCAGGTGCGGGCACAGATGCCAGCACGGACGTGGTAAGGGCTAGCGCCGACAGGGCACGCACGGCAAACAGTTTCATTCAGAATCTCCCAAACGGAATATGCGCCAAACTGCCCCGTAACCCCCGTAAAGATCAAGCAGCCCCCACGCGCGCACGAAACATGGCAGCCCACAGTCCTGTCCATGCAGGGGGGCTGGGTGGGTGTCATAACAAAAATAGCACCGTGCTGGAGCACTCTGCCACATGCACACTATGGCCTGTGCAAACAGCCTGCACCGTGCAGAACCACCCCCGGAACATAAAATTAGAGTCTTGAAACATTACGGTATTATCTTTGTTTTCTGTAATTTTATACACCATACCCCCCTTACGTATGGCGCACCCAGCCTCCACCCCCCAGCCTGTCGCCAGCAGGGCCATGCAGCCTTTGGCGGCAGGGGGCTACCAGAGCGTAAATGGCGTTTTCCCGCCCCGTGCCCAATCCATCACGATCAGGTGATATAACGCCCTGCACCAGATCAACCCGCACGGGGCAGGCTTTGGGCGAGCCACAAACAGGCTGGCCGATTGAACAGTTCGGGCTTCCATTCTATAACAACCTTAACGAGTCCGTAACAATTCCAGCGGGAGCCACTCCAGACATGCTACCTGCCAGCCTTTTCATGCGGGTTGAAACCGCCCCCCATGGCACCGCGTCCGAGAATATCTGTACCGTGCTGCGCAAGGCCATTCTGGAAGACCTGCTGCCAGCGGGCCACCCCCTGCCACAGTCGGAACTTGCCACGGGGTTTGGGGTCAGCATCATTCCTGTGCGTGAAGCACTGAAGCACCTTGAGGCCGAAGGGCTGGTGGCGTTCACACCCAACAAAGGTGCGCTGGTTATCGGGCTGGATGAGGCCGATATTTTGGAATATTCCCAAATCCGCGCCATGCTGGAAGAACAGGCCGCAGCCGAAGGGGTGCGCAACATGACCCGCGTGGACTTTGCCCGCGTGGAAGACGCTTACGAAGCATTTGTAAGCGGCGTGGAAGGCCCACAGGGCATGGTCCGCTCCGGGGCACTCAACCGTGCGTTCCATAATTCCATCTATGCAGCAGCCCCCCGCCCCCGCCTTTTGGAAATGATAGAGGACCTGAACACCAGACTTGACCGCTACATCCGTGGCCACCTGATTATTGAAGGCCGCACGGACATTACCAACGATGAACACAAGGCGATTCTGGACGCCTGCCGCAACCGCGATGCGGATTTGTGCGCCCGACTGACCCGCACCCATATTCTCGAAGCCTCCAGAATCTCGGTCGAGGTGTTCCGCCGCAGGCATGCTGACCTGACCGTGGCCTGAGCATTTTTAACTTCTAAATTTCCATATTTTTCAGACACTTGTTTACGCCACGGATTTGTTGCGCCCGATCTCATAATATATGATGTTGCAAATCATATATTATCGTGTCAGAGCGAAAAAATCATTATGAAGCCAAAACCAACCTGCAGACCCGCAGGCCACGGTTTGGCGGCAGATCTGGATGAACAACGCCATGTCCTCCACCACCACATTTGCTCCCGCCTTTGCATCGCGCACACCGTTACGCAAAGCCATTACCCAAGCCATCCGCCGCCCCGAGCAGACATGCGTGGAGGCTCTGGCCCCCGCCGCCACCCTGAGTGCGACCCAAGACAGTGCAGTGGCAGACATGGCCACCAAACTGGCCCAGACCCTGCGCAGCCAGCGCAACCCCGGACTGGTGGAAACACTGGTGCAGGAATTTGCCCTGTCCTCTGCCGAAGGGGTGGCGCTGATGTGTCTGGCCGAAGCCCTGCTGCGTATCCCCGATACCGCAACGCGGGACGCCCTTATTCAGGACAAGATTGGTGAGAGCGACTGGCTCTCCCACGCAGGGCGCGGCAAGCCGCTGTTTGCCAACGCCGCCGCATGGGGGCTGGCCCTGACAGGCCGCGTTGTGGCCGAACATGACGAGAAAAGCCTGTCTGGCGCGCTCATGGGCTTTGTAGAGCGGAGCACCCGCCCGGTTATCCGCAAGGCGGTAGATGCGGCCATGCGCCTTATGGGCGAGCAGTTTGTGCTGGGTCAGACCATTGAGCAGGCCCGCAAGAACAGCAAAAAGCTGGAAGATATCGGCTTTTCCTATTCCTACGACATGCTGGGCGAGGCCGCCTACACCGCAGCGGACGCCCAGCGTTACCGGCAGGACTACATTAACGCCATTACCGTTATCGGCCGCAGCGCCAAGGGGGCCAATGTTTACGAACGGCCCGGTATTTCCATCAAGCTGTCCGCCCTGCACCCACGCTACGCCCGCGCGCAGCACGCACGGGTCATGGGGGAACTGCTGCCTGTTGTGCAGGAACTTACCCTGCTGGCCCGCCAGTATGACATTGGCATCAACATTGATGCCGAGGAGAGCGAGCGGCTCGACATCTCACTCGACCTGCTTGAGGCCCTGTGTGCAACACCGGGGCTGGAAGGCTGGAACGGCATTGGCTTTGTGGTGCAGGCCTACGGCAAGCGCGCACCATTTGTGCTGGACTACATTATTGATCTGGCCCGCCGCACCAGCCGCCGCATTATGGTTCGCCTTGTTAAAGGGGCTTACTGGGACAGCGAAATTAAAAAGGCACAGGTTGACGGCCTAACGGACTACCCCGTTTATACCCGCAAATGCCATACCGATATCAGCTACATTGCCTGCGCACGCAAACTGCTGGACGCACGGGATGTGATTTTTCCACAGTTTGCCACACACAACGCCCGTACACTCTCCACCATTTACACTCTGGCAGGGCCAGAATACACAATCGGGTCCTATGAATTCCAATGCCTGCACGGCATGGGCGAACCCCTTTACCGGCAGGTTGTCGGGGCCGACACATTCAACCGCCCCGCGCGCATTTATGCCCCCGTGGGCACGCATGAAACACTTCTGGCCTATCTGGTGCGCCGCCTGCTGGAAAACGGGGCCAATTCGTCCTTTGTCAACCAGATCGGGGATAGCGCCATTGCCATTTCCTCACTGATTGAAAACCCCCTCACTTCGGCCCAGCGGTACACGCCCTTTGGCGCACCCCATTCCGAAATCCACAAGCCATGCGACCTGTTTGCGCCAGAACGCCAGAACTCCGCAGGCCTTGATCTGGCTGATGACAGGGAACTGGAAGCCCTTGCGGCAGGCATTAACGCAGCCCCCCAACAGTGGACCGCCACCCCCAGTGTGCCCGGCGCACCAGTGGATGGCCCAACCCGCCCCGTAACCAACCCCGCCGACCGGCGCGACGTGGTAGGCCACGTAACCTACGCAACGCCCGCTACGGTTACGCTGGCAGTGGACATGGCGCAAAAAGGCTTTGCGGACTGGGCCGCCCAGTCCCCCGCCATGCGGGCGGAATGCCTGCTCCGCACTGCCGACATGCTCGAGGCACGCCACCCGGCCCTTATGGCCCTGATCTGCCGCGAAGCAGGCAAGTCTTTGCCCAACGCGGTAGCTGAAATCCGCGAGGCCGTGGACTTCCTGCGCTATTACGCAGCCACCATCCAACGCGACTTTACCACCACCACCCATGTGCCCCTTGGCGTTGTGGCCTGCATAAGCCCGTGGAACTTCCCGCTTGCCATCTTTATTGGCCAGATTGCCGCAGCCCTTGCTGCTGGTAACGCCGTTATAGCCAAACCCGCGGAAGAAACACCCCTGATCGCAGCCGTAGCCGTGGCCATTCTGCACGAAGCAGGCATACCCGCCACCGCACTGCAACTCCTGCCAGGAGAGGGCGATGTCGGGGCTGCACTGGTGGGGGATTCCCGGATCATGGGGGTTATGTTTACCGGGTCCACCGCCGTTGCCCAGCTTATCAACCGCCAGGTGCAGGACCGCCGGACCGCCACCGGCCAGCCCGTGCCCTTTATTGCCGAAACCGGCGGCCAGAACGCCATGATCGTGGATTCGTCCGCACTGGCCGAACAGGTTGTGGCCGATGTGCTGGCCTCCGCTTTTGACAGTGCTGGCCAGCGCTGCTCGGCCCTGCGTATTCTGTGCGTGCAAGATGATTGCGCGGACCACGTTCTGGCCATGTTGCGTGGCGCCATGAACGAACTGCGGCTGGGCAACCCCTCCGATCTGGCGACCGATGTAGGCCCGGTTATTACCCCCGAGGCCGCAGCAGGCATTACCGCGCACATTGGAGCATTCCGTGCCAAAAATGCGCCGGTCCACGCATTGGCCCTGCCCCAGACCTGCGCCAACGGCAGCTTTGTACCCCCAACACTGATCGAGGTTACCTCCATCCGTGAAGTCGGGCAGGAAGTGTTTGGCCCGGTCCTGCACGTGCTGCGCTACCCGCGCGCCCAGCTTTCCAGCGTGCTGGCAGACATTAACGCAACCGGCTACGGCCTGACCTTTGGCCTGCACACACGCCTTGATTCCACCATTCAGAGCGTTCTGGAGCAGGTGGAAGCGGGCAACCTGTATGTAAACCGCAACACCATTGGCGCAGTTGTGGGCGTGCAGCCCTTTGGTGGGCGCGGCCTGTCTGGCACCGGGCCAAAGGCTGGTGGACCGCTTATTCTGCGCCGCCTGCTGGCACAGGTGCCCCCTCTGCCCCAAATCGCACGGGGCAGCACACCACAGGCCATGACAGACTGGACAGACTGGCTGCGCACACAAGGCGAGAGTGCTGCCGCCCAGCGCGCCCATGCCCTTGCCAGCCAGCCGGTTACCAACGGGCAGATCACCCTGCCCGGCCCTGTTGGGGAGCTGAACCTGTACAGGCTGGGCGCACGGGGCACCGTGCTGTGTATGGCCCAGACCAAAGCAGGGCTGTATGACCAGATTTCCCTCACACTTGCCGGGGGGAACACCGCAGCCGTTATGGCCGACGCCTCCGTGCTGGCCGCTGTGGCAGGCCTGCCACCCTCAGTCGGGCGTTTTGTACGCCCTGTCTCGTCCGCAAAATCCCTTGAATGCAGCATTCTGCTTAGCGAGGACGATACCCCAGCCTTTGCCGCCACCCGCGCCATGCTGAGCGCGGGCAATGGCCCCATTGTTTCAGCCTATCTGACCAAGAATGGCCTTCCCTCGATCGAGGCCGTTCTGGAGGAGCAGTCCCGCAGCATCAACACAACGGCTGCGGGCGGTAACGCCAGCCTGATGACCCTGAACTAACAGGCCCATAAAACAGAGGTCCGGCTTTAATTCCGGGCCTCTGCTCCCCAGCCTTTGGCACATGAATGGGCATTTTTTGCCTGTTTATCGCCATTTCTGACTGCCAGACATGGCACCTGCCAGCTAAGATCATTTTTGAGTGACAGGCCGGGGTGTTACAACACCGCCCTCCCCTGTGGCGCAGGCCGCAGGTCAGTTTTTCCCTTTCCCTACGATCAGGAGATACAATGACAACCCGCGCGGGGCATGATGCCAAACTGGTCATTGCCATTTTGCTTGTAACCATGGCCATGGGCATGCTGGACGCCATTTCTCTGCTGCATCTCAAGATTTTTGCAGGCTACATGACCGCCACCATTATTCTGATGGCTGTTAACATTGCCACATCTCAGGCCATTGTGCTGTCCGGGCTGGAGGCAATTGGCTTTTACTTTCTGGGCGCCATGATCGGTGGGCGGCTTGTGCGCCGCCAGCGCAGCATACGGGCAACTGTTGGCGATATTCTGCTTGGCGTTGGCGCCATGGTCGGCCTTGCCGCGTGGATATGGTCGGCCAATATTCCGGGCGATATTTACGTCACCCTCGCCCTGCTGTCCTGCGCCATGGGGTTGCAGACATCGGCCACACGCCACGCCAAACTGCCCGATATGGTACTGCCCGCCGCCACCATGGTGCTGCATGGGCTGGCCCATAACAGCTCCGCCGCAGGGGGGAGCAGTGCAGGCACCCTGCGCCGTGTGGCAGCCATTCTCAGCCTGTTTGTTGGGGCGGCCATTGGCACACTGGTCTCGGGCTGGAGTGTTTCTGTTGGCATTGCACTGGCTGGCGGCACCATTGTTGTTGGGGGCTGCCTGCTGCTGCTACGCAAACATCCGCTGGCCTTCCATCTGGACCGGATGAGCATTCCGTGATGCAGCGTTTGGCTAGAGCGGGCATTAAGCCCGCCTGATTGCCGGTTCCAAACGACCATACCAAAAAGGCCCGCCATAACTGGCGGGCCTTTTTGGTATGTCTGAGGCAATACCCCCTCAGGCAGTGCGTTTGTTCTGCACGGCAAAATAAGATGCCAGAGCGTAGCAGACAACCGACGTACCCAGTGTGGCCAGTGCAGTCATGCGCTCTTCGGGGTTGAGCAGCATGGCAACGAACACCAGCACCACACCTGCAAGCGTTGCGTAATTGCACAGCGGGAACAGGAACAGCGTGTAATTCCCTTTTTCCGTCCCGCTCCGGCGGGCGGCAAAGCGGGTGGTAATATAGGCCGTAACAATCAGGCTGTAGATCAGCAGAATAACGCCACCACTACAGCTCAGCAGAAAAGCAAAAATGGTCTGGGGTGCCAGAATGGACGAAAACGCCACCAGAGTACCCGCCACACTGCTGACCGTAATGGCCATACGTGGTGCAGCACTGGCCGAGCGGCGGGTGAGGAAGGCAGGGGCATCCCCCTGTGCGGCAAGCTCGGTCAACACGCGCGAGGTAATGTACATGGCGGAGTTAAGGCAGGAGAGAATGGCGCTAAGCACCACAATACGCATCATCATGCCTGCACCGGGGATACCCATGGTATCCATGGCCGTAACAAACGGCGAGCGCCCGGCAACAATGCTGCTCCACGGCACCACAAAAAGGATCATGGCCACAGAAGCCAGATAAAACAGCGTGACCCGCGTACCCAGACTACGGGTCACCCGCGCTACGTTCTTGCCCGGTTCGGGAGATTCACCCGCCGCAACCGTTGCAATTTCGGACCCCATCATGGTGAACAAAATAGTGGGAATAATGGACAGCACGGCCACAATGCCGTGAGGCATTAACCCGCCATGGCCAACAAGATTATGCCACACCGGCACACCGGGGCCAAAAACATGCACCACATACAGCGCACCAATGGCCACAAACGCCAGAATGCTGAACACCTTAACGGCAGAAAGCCAGAACTCACATTCCCCAAACACGCGCGGGGCTGCAAAATTAACCAGCTTGAGCAGCACAATCAGCCCGATGGACAACACCCATATGGGCAGGTGAATCCAGTCCTGAATTAAAATTGCACCGGCTATGGCCTCGCTCCCCAGCACCACAACCCAGAAAAACCAGTACAGCCAACCTGACGTAAAACCGAGCCTGTCCCCGTGTGCTGCACGGATATATTCCACAAACGATCCACGCCCGGGGTCGGCTACCACCATCTCTCCCAGCATGCGCATGACCAGAATGACCAGCAGCCCCACCAGAAGAAAAGCCAGCAGAACAGCAGGTCCCGTGGCCTGAATGGCAGCCCCGCTCCCTACAAACAGGCCAGCCCCAATTGTCCCGCCCAGTGCGATCATGGCGATGTGGCGGCTACGCAGGCCGGTGGCAGGTTTAACGGCAGACTTGGTGTTCGGCTCAGCCATGGAGAGGTCCTTTATTCTTGTTGGCTTGGTGCGTTCATAACTCAAGAGGAATAAACAGGGAAATGCCCCCCTAAAAATGCTTATAAAAATAGGCCTCGATCACGCCTGCATGGTGGTCGATCGTGGGCATGGGCACACCCCCTGGCACACCAGCCTTGGACAGCGCCCGACCGGCTGGCCCGGCAAAAGCGGCCCCTCCGGCAAGGGCGGCGGACGTGTTTTCGTCCAGCGTGTATTCAACCGACGCATCCAGTTCGTCCGAGACATGGCGACCGGTGTTTTTCAGCCCCATGCCCGAGGTATGGATGAGCGACAGATCGTAAAAATGCAGACCCAGCTTGAGCGAATCGCTTTTGCGGAACAGATGCACAGGTGGCACCACCGTCAGGTCAATCTGGTGGTCCTCAAGGTCGGACAGGGGGGCAAGGTACATGCCCACAATTTCGCCCGGCCAGTAACCGCCATAGGTGTAGCGCTTGCCATCATACAAAAAGAACGTGTCGTAGTTGTGCTTAACGCCACCTTCGGCATTTTTGCCGCCACCAAAGCGGGTGTACCGATAAAAAATATGCGGCGTCCATGGCAGCATGGAAAACGTGTAGCCCGGTTCAAAATACATACCGTAAGCCGAAACACCCGTGTACCCATTGCCCGGATGGCTGTTCTGTTCCGAGACAAAGTTGCCGTAGAATGTAAAGTTTTTGGAAATACCCAAAGCCTTGACCGGCAGCAAAGTGCCCCCCCAGCTTAAGGCGGACACGTTCATTCCGTTCCGGTCACCACGGGTAGAGCCATCATAATGGGCGGAGGTATCGGCATCGCGCACATGAAAATAGGTCAAGGTGACATAGGCCGCACGGTCCGCATAAACCGATGCGCCATGCCCCCCGGCCTTGTTGGCAAACCACGTTACGTCAAAACCGACAAAACTGGTTTTGGGCCGGTCGTAGCCCCGGTCAATATCGTTATCCGAGTTGCTTTCGAGCATGAACACATCCGCACGGATCGGGTCCCCCTCCAGCTTGATGACACCAGGCCCGGAAAAGGCAAAACGCGGCGCATACCACCATGCCCCACGCTCACCCGCGCTGTAGGTGCCCTTGCCGATCAAAAACCCATCATCTACCGCAAACGCCTGACGCCCGCCCTGCACGGTAAACACCTGATGCCCACCAGCAAGCCTGACCGGCACCCTGACCCCGGCATAGGCCTCCTCCAGATAGACCGAACGCGGGGTGCCCGATGTTTGGGAAACCTGCTGGGCATCGCCATCGCCAAGAGTGGTCGCACCAATAGCCGAGGCATTGCCGATCACGTCAAACCCCCATCCGGTCTGCCATTCCCCCTTGAGCATGGGCTTGGCATAGAGTTCGCCGTAGGTTGTGTTGGCGTGCCGCGTGTACCCACCCGACGGATGGGCGGAATAGGACCCACCCCCAAAATTGGTGTTGGGCAGATGGAAGGCGGCCCCACCAATATCCAGCCCGCTCTGAATCTTGACCCCGCTTACAGAGACCAAGGTCTGCTCCGCTTTTGCGGGCAGGGCTTCGCCAAAGGCCCCCAGCAGCAAAGAGCAGACCCCAAACCGGACCGTGCCCAAAACCCTGCCCCCCGCACGCACAGGCGCACACGGCCCCTCCGTGCTGGGGTGAGGTGGTACGGCACTCCGGTCTTTGGTGTAACAGAACAGTCTATTATGATTTTTGGTTATTTTTAGCAGACCATTCACGCTCAGAAGCACTCCCCTTCAAAATAAGCTATAGAGCCTGCGCTCCCCACAGCGGGGTGAAGCAATTGTTTATAATAATTGCATTATATTATAATATGTTCAAGATGATATAATAAATCTCTGGCAGCTTCATATTTACGTATGCTTTAAATTATATTCTTATACAGGCAAGTAATTATTCATACTTATATCATTTCTTTTCCGTTCTTGAATGAAAAACAGAGAAAATATGCCGGGATCGAAATAATACACACAGAAATAATTTTGCCGTTTTGGGGCTACAAAACCAACCAGCCCGAGCGGATACAGCGCACGCATGTGCGCGCTCACGCCTTAATGCGGACATTGAGCAGGGCCTGCCCCACAGGACGGGCCAGAATACATGCCAATACGCAAGAACTGCGCGCAGAGGATTTTAGTTTTTATCAAAAGGGGAAAAGCGTCTGGAGCGGATGAGGGGAATCGAACCCCCGTATGCAGCTTGGGAAGCTGCCGTTCTACCATTGAACTACATCCGCGTAGCGCGTGGGCGGCTTTATAGCGCGCACCAAGCCTGCTTGCAATGCCTTATCGGGCAGACCATGGCATTATTCGGCCTCTGCATCCGGGCTGACCAGATCGGAAATATGGCCCAGTTCGCGCAGGCCCATGCCCTCTGGCGGGCGCGAGCGCGCACTCCCCCGTGCAATACGGCGGGGCAGCACAGCCTGTGTAAAACCCAGCTTGGCGGCCTCCTTGAGCCGTGCATCGGCCTGCGCCACCTGCCTGACCTCGCCCGACAGGCCAACCTCTCCAAAATACACCTCACCGGGGCTAGTGGGCACACCACTGGCGGCCGACACCAAAGCCGCCGCCACTGCAAGGTCGGCTGCGGGTTCGGCCACTTTAAGCCCCCCCGCCACGTTAAGATAAACATCCATGCCAGACAGTTTAAGCCCGCACCGTGTCTCCAGCACCGCCAGCAGCATGGCCAGCCGCCCGGTGTCCCAGCCAACCACCGCGCGGCGGGGTGCGCCATCGCCCCCCTTGGGGGCCAGCAGGGCCTGCACTTCCAGCAGAACAGGCCGTGTTCCTTCCAACCCGGCAAACACGGCGGAACCCGCTATGTTGCCCCGCCGCTCGGCCAGAAACAGGGCAGAGGGGTTGCTCACCTCCTCCAGCCCACGGTCGGTCATGGCAAAAACCCCAATTTCGTCCGTGGCGCCATAACGGTTTTTGGCTGCACGCAAGATGCGGAACTGGTGGCCCCGATCTCCTTCAAAATACATGACCGCATCCACCATGTGCTCCAGCACACGCGGGCCAGCCAGTGCGCCCTCCTTGGTAACATGCCCCACCAGAATAAGGCTGAACCCCCGCCGCTTGGCAGCGCGGATCAGCTCAAATGCGCAAGACCGCACCTGCGAGACAGTGCCCGGCGCGCTGTCCACCGTTTCCAGCCACATGGTCTGTATGGAATCGATCACCACAACTTTAACGTCTGGCTCGGCTTCCAGTGTTGCTACAATATCTGCCACGTTAATGGAGGCCGCCAGATCGAGGCTGCTTTCCACAACCCCCAGACGGATGGCGCGCAGGCGAATCTGGTCCACCGCCTCTTCACCCGAAATATAGAGAACCCGCTCCCCCTTGCCCGCCAACCGGCTTGCCGCTTGCAACAGCAAGGTGGATTTACCAATACCCGGGTCCCCCCCGACCAGCACGACAGATGCCGGGACCAGCCCCCCGCCCAGCACCCGGTCCAGTTCGGCAATGCCCGTGCCTATGCGTGGAGGCAGTTCAACCTTGCCCCCCAACCCGTGCAACTGCACGCGCCGCCCCTTGCCCGCACGCGCCGTGGCGGAGGAGGCTGCAAGGGGTTCCACCGCCATTTCCTCCAGCGTGTTCCATTCCTGACAGGCATCGCACTGGCCTGCCCATTTGGCATGGACAGCGCCACACGCCTTGCACACGTACTGGCGGGAGGTTTTTTTGGCCACGGACATTCCCCTGTTCCTGCCTTGTCTGGAGACCTATGAATGGAATAAAACGAGAACAAACTCAAGCCCTACCCCGCCCCCCATTCCATCAGACATTCCAGTAGGGAAAAGCCACAACAGGCAGAGAAAACAAAACCATGCTTTGACGAACCCCGCCCGAACGGGTTACGCCTCACACCACAACAGACCCAGACCACACCACAACAGGAACAGACAGCCCGAACCCATGGATATGGTGCTAGATCTTGTGGCCCGCACAGGCCGCGCCACACTCTCGCTTATCCGCAGTGCGGGCGCTCTGGCGCTGTTCGCGCTGGCCGGGTTGTCCCACATTATGCGGCCACCGTTCTACGGGCGGGTGTTTTTACGCACGTTTTTGGAAACTGGGTTTTTCTCCCTGCCTGTCGTGGCCCTGACAGCCCTGTTTTCGGGCGGGGTTATTGCGCTGCAATCCTATACAGGCTTTGCCCAGTACCACGCCCAAAGTGCTATTGCAGGCATTGTGGTGCTGGCCGTAACCCGTGAGTTGGGGCCAGTGCTGGCCGGGCTTATGGTGGCCGGTCGCGTGGGGGCCGCCATGGCAGCACAAATTGGCACCATGCGCGTGACCGACCAGATTGACGCACTCAGCACCCTTTCCACCAACCCCATGAAGTATCTGGTCGCCCCACGCCTGCTGGCAGGCATAATTGCACTTCCCCTGCTTGTGCTGGTGGCTGACGTGCTGGGGGTGGCTGGCGGCTTTACAGTTGCGGTGGTCAAGCTTGGGTTTTCACCCACGGCCTATATTACCGCTACCATGAACTCCGTTAAGGTTATGGATGTTACGGTCGGGCTGGTCAAAGCAGCGCTGTTTGGCTTCCTTATCGCGCTGATGGGCTGCTATTACGGCTACAACAGCAAGGGCGGGGCCGAGGGTGTGGGGTCTGCCACCACATCGGCCGTGGTGGTGGCATCCATTCTGCTGCTTGCCTTTGACTACCTGATTACAGACCTGTTTTTCTCACAATGAGTGCCGCAGCCATGGACCAGGGCATGACCATTGCTCCCCCCAAAATCCGTATCCGGGACCTGCACAAGTCCTTCGGGGACAAAAAAGTGCTCGACGGCATTTCGCTCGATGTGGCGCAGGGTACGTCGTTTGTCATTATCGGCGGCTCGGGGTCGGGCAAGTCCGTGCTGCTGCGCTGCATTCTGGGTTTGATGACCCCGGATTCGGGTAGTATTGAAATTGATGGCGAGGACGTACTGGCAGCCTCCGCCAGACGGCGCGACCAGCTCCGCAGCGAAATTGGCATGCTCTTCCAGAACGGTGCGCTGTTTGACAGCCTGCCCGTATGGGAAAACGTAACCTTTGGCCTGCTTGCACTCAACAAACTGACCCGCTCTACCGCGCGGGACAAGGCTGGCACCATTCTGGAGCAGGTCGGGCTGGCCCCATCTGTAGGGGACCTCTACCCGTCTGAGCTGTCAGGTGGCATGCAAAAGCGCGTGGGCCTTGCCCGCGCCATTGCAGCCCAGCCCAATATTCTGTTCTTTGATGAACCCACAACCGGGCTGGACCCTATTATGGGCGCAGTGATTGACGGGCTGATTGTGGACTGCGTGAAAAAGCTCGGCTCCACCGCCATTGCCATTACGCATGACATGGCCTCCGCCCAGCGGATAGGCGATGAGGCAGCCATGCTCTACAAGGGCAAACTGGTCTGGCAGGGGGCGGCTGCATCGCTCATGCACAGCGGGAACGATTACGTGGACCAGTTTACCCACGGCCGCCGCGAAGGCCCCATTACCATGGAACTCAGGCGCTAACGTCCACCACAACGCTGTAATTGTCTTGCCCATGACAGGCGTGAATGAGATAGAGACACAAAGGTTCCTACTGTGAAGAAAGACACACCATGAAACGTGCGGTTCTGTTGCTGGCATGCGCGCTTGGGCTTTCCGCCTGTGGAATGTTCCGCCATCCACCAAGCCATCTGACCAAACCCGCACAGTGGGAGCCTCTGGGCTACCGTGACCACCTGAGCAGCAATGAGAACTGATACCGCGCGATAAATTTTTTTCACGTTCTGGCGCTATGGTATAAAGTATTCAGGCTTTACACCGTGGCGGCATGCAACCAGCCCTCCGCCGTGATCGTATAGAGCTGTAATATTCTCTTTCTCGGCGCAAGGTTGCCTGATGCTTCGTATGCCTGTTCGTGTTCTGTTTGTACTCTCGCTTGTCCTCTCTTTTGCTACCGCTCTGGCTGGTCTGGCTGTGGCACAACCTGCCCAGCAACCCACGGCACTCAGTGCTGGCAGTGTGCCCTCCCCCCTGATTATCAGTGCGCAGGACATTGTTTCTGACAAAACACTCGATGAAATCGGGAACGAAATCCGTGCCATTTATAAAAGTGGCATTGCCGAGCAGCATGCAGGCCACAGCGCCATTGACCTGAGCACACTGCTCCAGCGCGCTGCCGCCGTATCCACCCGCACCGACAGGCTTATGGCGCGCATCAAGCCTTATCAGGATGTGTACCAGAATTTTGTGGATATTCTGGGCAAGCCCCCCGTCAAGGACGACCCGCCCGAAGCCTCCTCCATTACCGAACAGCGCGAAAGCCTGAACAGGCGGCAAAAAGACATTTCCGCCCGCATGACACGACTGCGGCTTTATCAGGTTGAAGCACAGCAACTGGTTAACGAACTGCGCCAGCATGACAGCGCAATCCAGCAGGCAACGCTGTGGCAGCAACTGCCCTCCCCGCTGGGGGTCAACTTCTGGTCCCAGTTTATCCAGAGCGCGCCACAAGATGGCCGCAGGCTAAACGCCCTTGGGGCCGAAACGCTGGCCATGCTGGCAACAGCCCTGACTGGCAAACGTATTTTTATAACACTGGCTGGCCTGTGCGCCTCCGTGCTGCTGCTGGCCGGGTGGCTGTGTGCCCGCAACCCAATACGCCTGCTGCTAACCCGCTTTTTGCCACAAGGGCGGGTACGCCCCATTGCCGCAACCGTCGTGTGCGGTTTTGTCAGTGTTGTGGCCTGCGCCATTTCCTTTCAGGTATTCTGGAACACTCTGGCGTTTGACAACCCCGCCGTGGGCGATGATCTGGACCAGCTTGCCAGCATGGTGGCAACACAGGCCCCCCTGTGCGGGCTGGTGCTTGAACTGGGGTTCTGCCTGCTGAGCCGCAAGGCGGAATGGCGTATTTTTGCCATGTCGGACGATCTGGCCCGCAGCCTGCGGCTGTTCCCCTCATGGCTGGCCATCGCCATGATCGTGCGGGGCATTCTGCGCTATGTGGATACGCAAAGCGGGCTTTCGTTGCTGAGTGTTCAACTCATGGACGGGCTTTACACGCTTGCTGTCAGCCCGCTCCTGTTTGCCATTCCGCGCAAGCTGCGCCTGACCGCAGCACAGGACGACGACACGGAGCAAAGTGGCGCCGAACAGACCCCGCCCCTTGCCCAGTTCCTGCGTAGCATGGCCATGGGCATTTCCATTATCTGCTGGATTGCGGTGCTATCGGGCTATATTCCGCTCGCCTATACGCTCATCTCGTGGGTAAGCGTTATGGCCCTGAGCATGACAACACTGCTGCTGCTGTCCATGCTGATAACAGCCATGGGTGGGGCACTATTTGCCTCGCGCGCACCTTTGGGCCGCCACCTTGTGGAACTGGGCCTGCCGCCACGGCTGATTAACCAAGCCAGTATTCTTGTCCCCGGTCTGATCAACGTGCTGTTGCTGGCCGTGGCCTATGCGGTGGCTACATCTGGCGCCAATTTTGACCCGCCCCAGATATGGCAGCAGCTTTACTCCCTGTTCCACGGCACGGAGGATAACAACACCTCCTCCGTCTCGCTGGATGCTATTTTGCTGTGTATTGCCCTGCCGCTCATAGGCTATCAGGCGATCAAGATTGTAAAATCTTGGTTCCAGCAAAGGTTTTTCCCTGCAACCAATCTGGATATCGGGGCGCAGGCATCTATCCTGAGCATACTGGGCTATGCCGCATGGATCCTGATCGGGCTGGCCATGTTTGCAGCCCTTGGTGTGACACTCAAAAGTATGACATGGGTTGTCAGCGCCCTATCGGTCGGGATTGGTTTTGGCCTGCAATCCATTGTGCAGAACTTTGTGTCGGGCATTATTCTTATGGCCGAACGCCCTGTGTCAGTGGGGGATGTGGTGACCATTGCGGGGGTTACGGGCAAGGTGGAACGCATTAGCGTGCGCTCCACCGATATCAGGCTTGATGACAAATCGACCATGATTGTCCCGAATTCACAATTCATTACCTCGGCAGTCAAAAACGCAACGCGGGCGCAAAAACCCGGTGTGTTTACCGTGGAACTGGACCTGCCCTTTGCCTCGGACCTGAACAAGGCCAGCAGCGTGGTTATTGCCACCCTGAGCGCTTGTGCCGATACCGACCCGGACAGCCCCCCGACCGTAAGCATGACATCGGTTGCCGACGGCTCGGCCGTACTGACCGGCTCTGCCAAAGCACGCGACGGGGTGGAAATAAAAACCGCCCGCAGCAGCGCGCTGTTTGCAATCTGGCAGGCTTTTCAGGAAAACGAGATCCCCGTCACATTCCGCCAGACCGTGCGCGCACCCTAAGCGCCAGCCCATACCCGGCTCTGTGGCGCGCACCCGCTACAGAACCGGGTTTTTAACCAGCACCCCACAGCAAAAAGCCCGGCCTCATGAGGGGAGCCGGGCTTTTTTACGTACAGGTCACGCCAGCCAGATGGGGCGGGCATTACTGCTCGTGAATATTGTCCAGATCGGCAAAGCGTGTGTATTCGCCTTCGAAAAACAGGTTGATGGTGCCTGTTGGCCCATGACGCTGTTTTTCCAGAATCAGTTCGGCCTTGTTATGGACCAGCCCCATCTTGCGCTGCCATTCGTCCATGGCCACTGCGTATTTGTCCATGGAATCATAGGCTGTTTCCTTGGGCATACGCTGTTGCAGGTAATATTCGTCACGATAGACGAACATCACCGCATCGGCGTCCTGCTCGATGGAGCCGGATTCACGCAAGTCAGACAGCATTGGCCGTTTGTCCTCGCGGCTTTCCACCTGACGGGAGAGCTGGGACAGCGCAATAACCGGCACTTCCAGTTCCTTGGCAATGGCCTTGAGGCCCTGCGTGATCATGGAAATTTCGAGTACGCGGCTTTCGGGGCGGGTGCCAACGGATGGGCGCATAAGTTGCAGGTAATCCACCACAACCAGACTTAACCCCTGTGTGCGCTTAAGGCGGCGGCACCGCGTACGCATGGCCGAAAGCGAGATGGCGGGGGTATCATCAATCAGCAACGGCAGGCGGGCGAGTTCGTGGCTGACACGCACAAAACGGTCAAACTCCTTTTGCCCGATATCACCACGGCGGATGCGCTCGCCCGAAACCTCGGCCTGCTCGGACAAAATACGTGTGGCCAACTGCTCGGCCGACATTTCGAGCGAGAAAATGGCAACAGAGCCATCGGCCTTGCCTCCTTTTTCCTCCGCCTTGTCCATAAGGGCGCGTGCTGCGGAAAAGGCGATTTTGGTCGCAAGTGCCGTTTTACCCATAGCCGGACGCCCGGCCAGAATGAGCAGATCGGAGGGATGCAACCCGCCTGTTCTTTTATCAAGATCACGCAGGCCCGATGTCAGGCCCGTAACATGCCCTTCGCTCTGGAAAGCAAGGGCTGCAACATTAAGAGCACCTGTAAGGGCCTTGTTAAAGGCGATAAAATCGCCCTCCTTGCCTTTTTCGGTTGCCAGTTTGAACAGGGCTTCTTCCCCCGCCTCAATCTGGTCCGGGCCGGACAGGTCCCCCGTGGCGCCAAAGGCGTTGTTGACAACATTTTCGCCAATATCAATCAACTGGCGGCGGATCCATGCATCATGGATGGCGCGCCCGTAATCCCCGGCGTTAATAATCCCGACCATGGAGGTCAGCAGTTTGGCCAGATAGGCCATGCCACCCACACTATCGAGCATGCCGGAGTTTTCCAGCTCGGCGCGCATGGTAACCGGGTCGGCCAGTTGGCCGTTTTCTACCCTGCGGGCAATGGCGGCGTAGAGCTGGCCGTTTACACGGTTGGCAAAATGCTCGCCCGCCAGAAAGTCAGACACCCGGTCATAGGCCCGGTTGTTGGTCAGCAAGGCCCCCAGCAGCGCCTGTTCGGCCTCAATATTGGCCGGAGGCTGGCGCAGGGTCAGGCCCAGCAGGCCGTCTTCCTTGGGTTTGTCGGTCTGTGTTGTCATGCTCACATTAAGGGCCTGTTACGGGTAGGGGGCTGGCCCATTGGGCCATTACGCGGGAGGGGCCTGTTTTTTCAGGCATCAAAGGTCGCTACAAAATTGGCAAGGCCGGTCTGCCGGCGTGTCAGCAGGCGGCTTGCCACCAGCACGGAGCGCGCCTCGGCCACGGCCCGGTCCAGCTCGGTATTAACAATAACCGTATCAAACTCCTGCCAGTGCGAAATTTCGTCTCTGGCGGCAGCCATACGGCGGGCAATTTCGTCTGGGTGGTCCGAACCACGGCCTGTCAGGCGGCGTTCGAGTTCCTCAAGCGATGGAGGGAGCACAAACAGGCCCACCACATCGCCCGGCAGGGCCTCACGGATCTGGCGGTGGCCTTGCCAGTCTATATCGAACACCATGTCATGCCCGGCGGCCAGAGCCTGCTCCACCGGTGCGCGCGGTGTGCCATACCCACGGCCAAAAACAATGGCCCACTCCAGTAGCTCACCCGCCTGCGCCATGGCCTCAAACTCCTCCATGGTGCGAAAATAGTAATGCACGCCCTCTTTTTCCCCCGGCCGGGGCTTGCGTGTGGTAACGGAAACGGAATGTTTCAGCTTTGTGTCCGACGCACGCAATGCATTGGCAATAGTTGATTTGCCAGCACCCGAAGGGGCGGAAATAACAAGGCATACACCCCGCCGTGTTGCATGACCCGAATGAGCCGTTCCATTGTGTGCCATACTGCTTTTTCACACCCTGTCTGTTCAAACCTACGCTCTTGCCCCTTCATGCCAGAAGCGGCCATGCTGCGCCACCGCGCTCTATGCCACAAGGAAGGCGGATACCGCCATGCAACACAACCGTATTCTCATAACCGGTGCCTCCTCCGGGCTGGGGCGCGCTCTGGCCCAGACCCTTGCCCGCCCCGGCCGCAAGCTCTGGCTTGGCGGGCGCAATGCAGCCCGGCTGGAAGAAACCGCACGGCACTGCGTGGGCCGTGGAGCAACTGTTGAGCTGACACTGTGCGATGTGGCGCACAGCACCGCCATGGCGCAGTGGGTGCAGGGCACGGGCGGGCTGGACATGGTGCTGGCCTGCGCGGGCATTACCGGGGGCACGCGCAAACCCCAAGGGCCAGATACCCCCGCCACCGAACCGCAGGCCCAGATCCACCGGATTTTTGCAACAGACCTGACCGGTGTGCTCAACACCGTGCTCCCGGCACTGGAACTGATGCAGGGCCAGCCCCGTGGGGTGGACGGCATGCGCGGGCGCATATGCGCCATTTCCTCCGTGGCGGGGCTTGTTTCCTTCCCCGGCACGCCTGCCTACAGCGCGGCCAAGGCTGCGGTGGACCGCTTTATGGTAGCAACCGGTGGCAATGCCAAAAAAGCCGGTATTCTGCTCAGTTCGGTTGTCTGCGGCTTTTTGGACACGCCCATGGTGGCGCGTAACACATTTGCCATGCCCGGCCTGACAGACGCGCACAGCGCAAGCCGCCGTATCCTGCGCGGGCTTGCGCGCAATGAGCGGCGCATCACCTTCCCGCTCTGGCTCGCAGCAGGTGCCCGGCTCATGGACCTGTTACCCATATCCGTGGCCGAAGCCTATTATAACAACCAGCGCACAGGGGCTGCGGGCAGCATGCCCGAACCCGATCTGGGCTGACCCCAGCCCCCCCGCCCGCTCCCCGTCC
>JBDNSL010000006.1:10234-60984 GCA_047719095.1 Acetobacter sp. | reverse complement strand
AGTGTGCGCTGGTAGCTCAGTTGGTTAGAGCGGGCCGCTCATAACGGCTTGGTCGCGGGTTCAAGTCCTGCCCGGCGCACCATTTTTCCATGACATTCTGGCTTTTCAAGTGGGCGGGTTTTTCATCCGCACCACCTAACCTGTCGCATATCTGAGACAGGTTAGGTTTTTTGCTACAAACATATGTGAGCATGGCTGTGTCAACAGTGGCAATTTCTGGGCAGTTCCTGTTCATCAGACCAAATTGGCCGTGGTTCAGGGTGTAATGTAACCGCCTTACGCAATGTTCTGGCCGACTGAACACATGCAGAGAGAAACACAACATGCGAGAGAGTAATAAGGGGTTATTTTCAATTATAACCTCAGCCTTACTGGCTCTTACCGGACTTTTCCTGTTCTTTGGGGGGGCTGAACTGCTCGTCCTTGGTGGGTCCTGGTTTTACATTCTGGCGGGCGGCGTCATGCTGGCGTCCGCTTTCAGTGGTTTTAAAAATCCCAAACTGGCGACCCGCCTATATGCGGCACTTCTGCTGCTGGCCACACTGTGGTCGCTACTGGAAGTTGGGTTTAACATCTGGGGTCTGGAAGTCCGGCTGTTTACCCTTATCGGGCTGGGTGCCTGGCTGCTGCTGCCGTGGGTATGGCGGACAGGTGCAGACTGGCTGACAGACAAGCGCGAAGTGCTGGGCGCTGTTGCCGTCTCCTCCCTTGTAGTTGTGGCTAGCTGCTTTGCCTCCTACTCCATCAACGGCACAGTGCCCGCTGACCGGATGACAGCGCAGGGCCAGAGCGATCTTGCATCTGCTGGTGTATCGGACGCAGACTGGTCCGCTTACGGCCGCACTGTTGGTGGTGACCGCTATTCGCCAGTTGGCCAGATTACACCTGCCAATATCAGCCACCTCAAGCGTGCATGGATGACCCGTACGGGCGACGTGCAGCAAGATGGCGAAGGCACGGTTGCGGGCCCCGATCAGGGCCATGAGTTCAATCTGGAACTGACCCCGATTAAAGTGGGTGACACACTGTATATGTGCACCCCTCATAGCTGGGTTATGGCTGTGGATGCGCTTACGGGTAAGGTCAAATGGAAGTTTGATCCCAAGCCAGCAACGGCTGACCTTGATAAAAACGTGTATCTGGCCTGCCGTGGTGTTTCTTACTACCATATCCCTGATGAAATTCAGACAAGCTGCCGCAATCGTATCTACTCCCCTGTTGCCGACGTGCGCATGGTGGCTGTCAATGCGGAAACCGGCCAGCCCTGTGATGACTTTGGCGAGCACGGCTTTATCTCCCTGCGGGATTACCTGGGCCACGTGCCACATGGCTTCCACTTTGTAACGTCCCCCCCCATGGTGGCCAAAAACCGCCTGATTACGGGCGGTTGGATTTTTGATAATCAGGCTAACTTTGAACCTTCCGGCGCTATCCGCGCATTCAACGCCACCACAGGTGCGATTGAATGGGCATGGGACGTAGGGCATGACCCCGAAACGTGGAAACCCGGCCCGAATGATGTGCTGACGCGTGACACCCCCAATGCATGGGGCGTTTACACGGCTGACCTTGATCTGGGACTGGTTTACATTCCTACCGGTAACTCTCCGCCGGATAACTGGGGTGGCACACGCCGTCCGTTTGACGATGCATCTTCGAGTGCAACCGTTGCTCTGGATATTGAAAGTGGCCAGCGCCGCTGGATTTACCAGACCGTACACCATGACCTGTGGGATATGGACATTCCGTCCGGCCCGTCCATGGTGGACCTGCCCGGCCCCAATGGGGAGAACATTCCTGCGCTGGTGCAAAGCACCAAACGTGGCGAGTTCTTCGTTCTTGACCGCCGCACCGGCGAACCGGTTCCCGGCTACCCTATAGCTGAAAAGCCCGTTCCCACGGCAGGCCATGTGCCAGATGACCGCGTATCTCCCACGCAGCCATACCCAACGGCCATGCCGTCTCTGACACCGCCGGATCTGAAAGAGTCGGATATGTGGGGTGCAACCCTGCTCGACCAGATGATCTGCCGTATCGAGTACCGTCAGTCGGCCTATGAGGGGCAGTTTACACCGCCGCATCTGGGCAAGACCACCATTGTCTATCCCGCGTTCTATGGCGTTGTGGACTGGCAGGGCATTACCATTGATCCGCAGCGCAAACTGCTGCTGGCCAATGCAAGCTACCTGCCGTTCCGTATCCGTCTGGAAAAACGCCAGACGCTGGAAGCACCGGGAACCCTGCCCAAGTGGGACGGTAAAGGTGAAGAACCCGCAGCCAAGGGTGACGCGCTTTCTGTCTCGCCTGACTATGGTACGCCCTACATTGCCTACACCAACCCGTGGCTGAACCCGCTGCAAATTCCTTGCAAAGGGCCGGTCTGGGGCACGCTGACCGCGATTGACCTTGTCACCAAGAAAATCGTTTGGCAGCACCCCGTTGGCACCACGCGTGACACAGGGCCTTTCCGCACCCACAACAACCTGCCGCTGCCAACTGGCATGTATAATATTGGCGGGAACATTGTGACCAAAGGCGGCGTGGTGTTCATGGGCGCTACTGCGGATGACTACCTGCGCGGGTTTGACCTTGCGACAGGTCAGGTTATCTGGAGTGATCGTCTGCCCGCAGGCGGTCAGGCAACGCCTATGTCTTACGAGGCTGGTGGCAAGCAGTACATTGTGATGGCCGCTGGTGGCCACGGGGGCCTTGGCACCCGGAGCGGTGATTACATCATTGCTTACACGATCGATGGCGCTCAGGGCTCCAAAGCCCAGTAATACGCCTTCCATGCGGGGCCCCTGATTTTCCGGGGCCCCGTTTCCTTTGTATACGGAAATCTTTCTGATGCGTCTGACCGAAAAGCCAGAGCGGCTGCGCTCTCTGCTTCGCCTTGTCATACCCGGTGTGGTTCTGGTTTATGCGTCCTCAGCCCATGCGGCGGATGTGACACTCGGCATTATTGGCCCACATGAGTATGACTTGCCGGTTGATTTCAAACCCTTCAACGTGCTGGTCCAGTACGGGGATGGCAACGCGGCAGGCAGCACCTATAACAGCGTTGGCCAACGTCAGGCGCGCGGTGGCAGCCACACGTGGGCTGGCATGACCAAATATGTGCACTTCCGTAGTTTTGAAGCCATTCCGCATGTGGGTTTTGCCTTTGAGTTGATCCAGTCGGAAAGTTATTCTCTGGCCAACGGCACGGATTACGGCGGTTTGGGGCCAACCATTGTCGGACCTGCTGCATGGTTTAAGCCCAATGCAAACAGTACCTTTGGTATACAGACCTTCATGCAGACGCCTGAAGGCACGCGGGATGCAACATCGCCTCAATACTGGTCCAATATTTCCAGCTTTATATTTGACTATGAATGGAAACATTTTAGTTTTGATGGTGATGCGGGTACAGTTGTTGGCTCAACCAAGCATGTCAAAAATGCGCATAGCTATTCACCGGGCGTGGTGTTTTACACCAATTTGCGCTTTAGCTGGAAAGCGACCAAAAAGCTGGAACCGTTTTTGGCTCTTGACTGGCAAAACGTGACCGGAACGTACGATAATACAGCAAAACGCTATCTGGATGATTCCAATAGCCGGGAAACAACACTGGGTCTTGGCCTGATGTATACTGTTTCCAAGCACTTCTCCAT
This sequence comes from Acetobacter sp., assembly GCA_047719095.1. GTDB lineage: Bacteria > Pseudomonadota > Alphaproteobacteria > Acetobacterales > Acetobacteraceae > Acetobacter. The sequence continues at coordinate 57,331 of JBDNSL010000006.1, read as the reverse complement.
TACCGGTCGCTACTCGCATTCTCTGGAGGCGCGGAATACCCCTGAAACCAACGCCTACTATGTGAAGCTGGTCTATCTTTGGTAAAGAATGTGCATAAAAGACATGCCATTCTTTCAATAGTCCGTAAAATTTTCTTTAAATTCAGGCGCAAGATGCGGTAATAGAAGCTGGTAACTGTAACACTCTGTCTTTGTGGCAAACGAAGAGGATAATTGCGGGTTAACTGGTGGAACACTGCATGAATGGCAACCCGGGCAAGATAAAAATGGCGGATGACGATCTTCTGCCACGTCCGGTTAACCAGAAAGCTCCGGCAACAAGCGATCTCTGTATCCAGCAATCATGGGAGCGGTGCGCGTCTGCCTATAATCTTGACCCGTCGCAGGGTTGGATAGCGGATGTGCTGTCTGGAGCGGAATTCAGGCAGGCAAGTGGTCGGTCCTCCCTTTTGCTCAAATCTGCCATGGGGGAGGTGCGGCGCCTGTTTGAGCTGGTGCAGGGCATGGGCCTTATGGTGCTACTGGCCGACCCGGATGCCACCATTCTGGCACGTTGCGCGGACGAGACGCATTTATCAGTCTGTCGGCGGCTCCATTTACGTAAAGGCGCTGTCTGGCATGAATCTGCTGCGGGCACCAATGGTGTTGGCACATGCGTGAAAGAAAAATGTCCGATTTTTCTGGGGCAAGGTGAGCACTGGCGCTTTTGCTTTTCGCTTTTGGCAAGCTATGCCGTACCTGTGTTTGATGCGCAGGGCCATGTTGCGGGAGCCCTTAATCTGGCAGCATTGAGTGGTAACTCCACCAAACCTTACGCAGCTTTAGTTATGGACACGCTACTGCAATCAGGCCGGCGGATAGAGGACCAGCTTTTTCGTACCCATTATGCGGGCAACAAAATACTCACACTTGGCCCGGCCGAAGGATGTTCCTCCCCCCTAGTTGCGTTGAACAGCGAAGGGGAGGTAATTGGGGCCACCCACGCCACCCGCGTGATGATGGGGTGGACCGATAGCATGATCAAAGACCACCCCAACCTGTTGACCGAGTTGGAATCGGGCACCGAAATCAGCCTGCAAAAGGCGGAAGAGAGCGTTGTACGCTCAGCACTGGCGACCAGCCATGGCAATGTGGCAGCAACAGCGCGTAGCCTTGGTATTAGCCGCGCAACGCTCTACCGGAAGATGAAGGGGCTGAATATCCAGTGAGCCAGCCTTACGGTTGCGTGCTGGACTGCACCGGAAAGTCAAACACCGCAACACGCTCAAGATACGGTGCCGCGAAGGACTTGAAAGCCTCATGCGCTGCGTCAAAACAATCCGGGTTGGTTACGATTGGGCGCCCGACATAAAAGTTGCGATCACCTTGTGAGCGGAAAGTTACCAGATAACCTTGCTCAAGCCCAAGGTCGGCATTTTCCCCGCTGATTTGTGGCCCGGTCTCAATTGACGCAATAACAGGGCTTTTGTCTGGGCGGCGTGAGAGTTTGGCCAGTGCTACAAAGTGCTGTGTCACTGCAAGACGCTCAGCTTGAGTGGCTTGGGGTTTAAAGCGGAACATAACCATGTGCCGGACAACCCCCGGCTTATAATCAGGTGCTGTAAACCGGGCATCGCCCAGGCTATGTGCTTCAGCACGGACCAGTTGGGCAGCCGGGCTGACGGGAGTGGCCTGCTCAGGCTTTGCGCATGCGTAATGGGGCGCTGAACAGACTGCGGCCAACAGACCCAGTTTTATCAGATCAGTTTTAACTCTCATGCACCTTGGACTCTTATTGTGAAAAGGGCGTGGTTTTTCATCATTCAGGGAGCCGGATTGGAATGGACCTGATGGATGGCGTTTATTTTGGCTTCCAGTTCTGGAGTAATAGCCAGATCAAGGGATGCCAGTAGTGCTTCAAGCTGGGTAATACTTGTGGCACCAATAATGTTTGATGTGACAAATGAGCGGCTTGTTACAAAGGCAACGGCAAGCTGGATCGGGTCCAGCCCTTCGGCCTGAGCAAGGGCATGGTACGCGCGCACAGCCTCATCCACACCGGGTTTTTCGTAACGTTGACCACGGTTGAAAAGCGTGGTGCGTGCCCCGGCTGGTCGTGCGCCATCAAGGTATTTGCCAGTCAGGTAGCCCTGAGCCAGCGGTGAATAGGCCAGTAGGCCCACATGCTCACGCAGTGCCATTTCTGCCAGACCTATCTCAAACGTCCGGTTGATCAGATTATAGGCGTTCTGGATGGAGGCCACGCGTGGCAGCCCGGTTTTTGAGGCGCTCAAAAACTTGGAAGCACCCCACGCTGTCTCGTTGGAGAGGCCAACGTGGCGTATCTTTCCTTCATTCACAAGGTCACCGAGTACGCCCAGTGTGTCCTCAACAGGCACGGCGTCATCGGGGGGCAGGTTTGTAAATGTGGTTCCACCTTCACCAAACAGAGCAACGCTGCGGTCTGGCCAATGGAGTTGATAAAGGTCAATGTAATCCGTGTTGAGGCGGCGTAATGACCCTTCAAGGGCATAGCGTATCTGGCGTGGGGTTAGCCGCGCAGGCTCGCCATCGGGCCGATACCATGGTGCAGAGCTGCGCCCGACAACCTTGCTTGCAATCACCAGCCGGTCACGGCCCCCTCTGGCCTTCAGCCAACTTCCTATAATGGCTTCCGTGGCACCATAGGTTTCAGCCCGTGGGGGAATGGAATAAAGCTCGGCCGTATCAATAAAGTTAATGCCCCGGTCCAACGCCAGATCAAGCTGGGCATGGCCTTCGGCCTGTGTATTCTGCTGGCCAAATGTCATTGTGCCCAGGCAGAGTTCACTTACCATAATGCCTGTGCGGCCAAGTTCGCGTTTATTCATGTCGATGGCCTGTTGACTTGAGATAAAACAATTTTTCCATCATGGAAGGAAAATAGCCGCAAAACAAGAGTAAGTGTTTTTGAGAAAAATTAATCTCATAAAAATAAAATTAAAAAACTAAATTGGTAATATATAATTCAAATTATCGGATTGAAATTTAAAAACCATGCAATTATCATTATCTCCTCTGTTGTAAATATTTTGGAGGAATGCATGCTCACCCTTAAAAACCTTGGCAATGCGGTCTCTTCAGTGCATTTACCAGATTACAACCCCTTGGATATTAAATCCGGAATTGTCCACTTTGGTGTTGGTAATTTTTTCAGGGCGCATGAAGCACTGTATATCGACAAAATTCTCAAGGCTGAGCCAACATGGGGCATTATTGGGGTTGGCCTGACAGACAGTGAACATTCGCGCAAAAAAGCCTCCCTGTTTAAAGCTCAGGACTGCCTGTATTCCTTGACTGAATGCGCACCTACGGGGGAGCGTTCCGTGCGGGTTATTGCTGCCTTGCGGGACTACCTCCTTGCAGCCCAGAGCCCACAAAAAGTGCTGGAACATTTAAGCAGCCCCGATATCCACATTGTGTCCATGACCATAACAGAGGGCGGCTACAATATTAACGAAACGACTGGGGCGTTTGACCTTGAAAACCCCGCAGTGCGCAGTGACCTGCAAGACCCAGAAAACCCAAAAACAGTTTTTGGGTATGTTGTAGAGGGCCTGCGCCGCCGCCGCGATGCCGGGCTGAAAGCGTTTACCATTATGTCCTGCGATAACCTGCGGCATAATGGAGATGTTGCGCGCAAGGCTTTTCTGGGCTTTGCACAGGCCCGTAGCCCTGAACTGGCAGAGTGGATTGCACAAAACGCAACATTCCCCAATGCAATGGTGGACCGCATTACACCAACCGTAACGGTGGAGGGCGCACAGCAGTTAAATGCTTATAGCAAGCTGGACGATGAACTCCCCGTTGCCGCAGAAGATTTTTGCCAATGGGTGCTGGAGGATAATTTTGCAGATGGCCGCCCCGATCTGGTCAAAGCCGGGGTGCAGTTTGTATCCGATGTGACAGATTATGAGCATGTTAAAATTCGTATGCTCAACGCATCCCATATCATGCTTAGTTTTCCGGCAATTTTGCTTGGCTACGCACATGTTGATCAGGCTGTTAAAGACCTCGCGCTCAAGCAGAATGTCGAAAACTTTCTTGTGCGCGATGTTATTCCAACACTCAAGGCTCCTCCGGGGGTTAACCTGCAAGACTATATGCACAGTGTTCTCAGCCGCTTTTCCAATCCGGCCATGGCGGACCAGACCCTACGGATTGCCAGTGATGGATGTGCCAAAATTCAGGTTTTTTGGACGGAAACAGTGCGCGATCTGTTAAAAGAGGGCAGGGATTGTTCGCGTATAGCTTTTGGTATAGCCGCCTATCTGGAGATGCTGCGTGGTGTAAACGCGCTTGGACAGAGCTACGCAATTTCCGAACCAGCCTATACGCAAACACAAGAGGCGCTCATTCATTCTGATGATTATGCCGCCGGGTTAAAGTTGCCCGCATTTGATGCATGGCGGGATATGGATAGCCAGTTGCTTGACCGTCAGGTGGTTGAACTGCGCAAAATCATTCGCAACCAAAGCGTGCAGGCGGCTCTGGCAACCTTGCCAGCCTGAAAATATAGACCCACGTTAAACGCAGATTGTTACTGTTAAAAATAGACAGGAGCAAAATAACCAGAGAAAAGTTCCATACGTTAAGGCACTTTTCTCTGGTTTTACTACCCCCACAGCAACACCCGGCGCACGTCATCACCCCTGACCACATTCGTGTGACACAACGGAACTGGGTTGTCCCACGGCCGTTGGAAGGCATGAGTTTACAACGGCCGCGGCGGTGGCTCCAACGGCTTTGGTGTGCAAATTTGGTAGCGGCCGGGCAGGGGAGGGCCTGCTTGCGGCAATGCAGCGCGCAGCTTGTCTACGGCGTTTGCAAGTGGGGTAAAAGAATATGACGGCACCGTATAGCCTCCGGGACGTGAGCATTGGTCTGGACGAGACTGGCACGCGGCGCGAGAGTGATTCAATGGGCACAATAGATGTGCCAGCCAACCACTACTGGGGGGCGCAGACACAACGCAGTCTGGTACATTTTTCTATTGGGCGAGACCATATGCCCATAGAACTCTGCCGTGCATACGGCATTGTTAAAAAAGCGGCGGCACAGGTTAATCTTGCGGATAACCGCCTACCAAACTGGAAAGCCGCCGCCATTATTCAGGCAGCCGACGAGGTGAGCACCGGTCTGCTGGATGCTGAATTCCCGTTGTTTGTCTGGCAAACGGGGTCGGGCACACAAACCAACATGAATGTGAATGAGGTCATTGCCAACAGGGCCATTCAGCTACTTGGGGGGCAGGTCGGGTCCAAAACACCTGTTCACCCCAATGATGACGTGAATATGGGTCAATCAAGCAACGACTCATTTCCTACAGTTATGCATGTGGTGACGTTGCTTGAAATTGATCAAACGCTCATCCCCCAGATCGAAGCGCTTATCGCCTGCATTCGGGCAAAAGCCCAAATGTGGAACAACGTGGTTAAAATGGGCAGGACTCACCTGCAGGATGCAGTACCACTAACTGTGGGGCAGGAGTGGTCCGGTTGGGCGCAACAGTTGGAAAATGCGCTCGATGGGCTCCGCTCCGCAAGAGCGGGGCTGGCAGAACTGGCAGCCGGAGGCACCGCCGTTGGCACCGGGCTGAATGCACCAAAAGGTTTTGGCAAAGCCATAGCCGAGCATATTGCGGTCCTGACAGGCATACCGTTTGTAACTGCCCCCAATAAATTTGCAGCCCTTGGCGGGCTGGATGCCATGGTCCGTGCGTCCGCCGGGCTACGCGGGCTTGCCGTAACACTGATGAAAATAGCCAATGACATGCGGTGGCTTGGCTCCGGGCCGCGCTGCGGTCTGGCCGAACTGAACCTGCCGGAGAACGAACCAGGCTCATCCATCATGCCCGGCAAGGTGAACCCCACCCAGTGCGAGGCCCTGATCATGATTGCAACGCAGGTGATGGGCAATGATGCGACAGTGGCATTTGCCGGTGCACAGGGCAATTTTGAGCTGAATGTCATGCGGCCTGTCATTGCGGCAAATGTTTTGCACGGCATTCGTATTCTGGCTGACGGCTGTCGCAACTTCAGGCAGTTTTCAGTCGATGGAACAACTTTGAATGAACAGAAGATCAAACATTATGTTGATGTCTCTGTCATGCTGGTTACAGCCCTAAGCCCGGTTATCGGGTATGACAAAGCCTCAGCCATTGCCCACCGGGCCATGGAGCGCAATGAAACGCTGAGGGAGGCCGCTCTGGCCTCTGGTGTGAGTGCTGAAGTCTTTGACCACACTGTAGATCCACGCAGCATGGTTGGAGAGGGACTGGCCGGAGCGTGATGCCACGTTGTGGTGAGGCGGTTATTCCCTAATGCCCAAAGCCTGAGAGCAACCCTTATTGCAATGGGTGTGGCGCTGGGGCTGCGGGCCTTTTAGCAAAAGAAAAGGGAGGCAACAGGGCCTCCCTTTCTCATAATGCGTCCATGCGGGGTTATCGCGTGGTCAAGCCGTTTGCCGGGCACCGCTAAAGTCGGCGGCTTTAGGCTGCTTTTTCTTTTTTTCCAGCATTTCAGTATGTCTGTGCGCTTCAGGGGAAATACGCAGGCAGATGGTAAGAATACCTGCCATCAGGTACAGCCCGGAAAAACTCCAGATCACACCTTCCAGGCCCATTCCAAACCACGATTCACAAACACTGACCACCGCCGGGCCAACCCAGGTGCTCGCACCAGCACCCAGCCCCAGAATGGAAAGAGCCGCAGCTTTTTCCTTAGGGCAGATCAACGGCATAAGCCCGGACATGGGCACAAAGGCGGCAACCGTGCCCCCGTAAACAAAGCCCGCAATAGCTGCCAGCGTAAAGTTACCCGGGTACCAAAGTGGCACATAATAGAACAGGGGGATGGTTACGCAGCAGCCAACGCACCCGCCAATGGCAATAACAAAGCGGTGCCCAAGCTTGTCGGCCAGCATACCTGCGGCAAGGTTAAACAGAATATTGCCCAAGAAGATAAGAGACAGCAGGTCAAGCCACTGCGACTGGGAGAAATGCAACTGGTCCACAAAAAATGCGGGCATAATGGCCAAAAACGCATATTCGGATGATGTGTTGACGGTACGGATGATCCCGGAGACCAGTGTTTTTGGTTCACGCCACATAATGCTGACTGAACCAAAAAAGACCTGTTTTTTATCCGCATCGGCGCTCACCAGAGGTTTGGCCCCTGTAGGTTCACGCACAAACAGCAAAGCAATCATACCGCCGACAATGACCAGCCCCAAAGAGCACCAGAAGGTTGCCAGCTCACCAATGTAGGGAATGGTGTAACGCGCAAACTGCGAGCCAAGGGTAGGCAGCCCGGCGGAGAAGGAAAACCAGAACCACCCAGCAGCCGAGCCAAGCATCCGCGCAGGTGTGGCTGCTGCAATCCAGACAAGAAAGCCATAGGCAAAAAGCGGGTAAGCAAACCCACGCAGCGTATAGAACAGTAACGTCATGGACAGATTGTCAGGCCCCAGCCCAAGGGACAGAAACCCTACCTCAAGCACTGCCCAGAGCAGCAGACCAGCCCCCATGGTGCGCCGTGGCCCATACAGGTCGGACAGTGGCCCGGCCAGCCAGGCGGACAGCATGACTGTCACCCCATATGTGGTGAACATGAGGTTAACGTCACCCTGACTATGCCCATGGTGGAGCATGTATGTGTCAAGGTAACCGGCTTCCACGCCGTCGCCGACCATAAACAGGAGCAGGCCAACAAAACCAAAAAAGAGGGGTTTGGGTATGCCCAAAAAGGCGGCGAGACCACGCGATTGCGTGGATGACTGAGGGCTGGTCTCTGGCAAGACGCTCTCTCCTTATGTAATTTTTGCAGCCTGCTGGAATATACAAAGCCCTAAGGAGCAAGGGACACAGGCATGCGTGATGCAAGCCCGAAATACACATTGCGGGCTGTTAAGATACGAGCACGAAAACAGGATCGCGCATCACGAAAAGAAAAGCACAAAAATGTGCGGTTGCAGTATTTTTTTAACCACAATCCGGAATCAATTCAAGATATTTTTTATAAGTATACTCTGAAATATAAAATATCTTCTATAATAAATCACGCGATATCAAAAAATTATTATAGAAAATGAATTTTATTTCTTTCTCGGTTATTTGTTAACGTGCAAACTAATTTTGAGGATTACTTGATATTTTTTTGAGAATATATTTCTGACCGATATCCTCATCATCAGGGAATAAGGTCATAATCCACGAATAAGTTATAATTTTTTGGAATATTGATTGAAATAAAAATTCATACTCAGCAGACATATCACTGACTTTATGACGTTATTCGCGCTTATTTTCTTCTAACTTTTTTAAATCTATTTCTATATTATTTATAGGCGCACTCCAGTCATTAGGCTGAGGCTGTTGATAAATGCGAAGGTTATCATACCACGGCGTGTCCGTACGGCCAGAAAGCCAACGCCAGCATTGATCAAACCGTGAGAGCATCCAGACAGTTTTTCCAAGACCTGCAGCCAGATGGACTACCGATGTATCAACCGATATCACCATGTCCAGATTACTGATTAATGCTGCCGTATCATCAAAATTATGCAGCAGTTTTGTATGGTTGATCAACTTCATGCCTGCTGGTGGTGTTTTGGCCTGAATGCCTTTTTCTCCAACCTGCAAGCTGTAAAACAAAATATTGGGGACCTGCGCCAAGGGAGCAAGACTTTGCAGACTAATAGACCTTCGCTGGTCCACAAACTCCACGTATCTGACTTCACGGTGGGGGGAGCCTGCCCAAACAAGCCCAATGCGTAAGGTGGGGACAGCGGAATTGAAGAACATATCCTTGTCCAGACGGTTCTTCCATAGCGCAACCTGTTCGGGGTCAGGCTTGAGATAACCGCCAGACAGAGGAATATTCTGCAACGTGGTGCCAAGCAAATAAGGCAAACTGCCTACAGAACATTCCAGTTCATGCGGGGGGGCTGCATCATCAACGGTAATAAACATCTGCTCTGGAAACGAACGTTGCAGTAGTGTGAGCAATTCCTTGCGGACTTTGACAATAATTTTGCCGCCACGTTCCGCAGCAAACGGAATAAAGCGCACAAAATGCAGCATGTCGCCAAAGCCGCCTTCTGTATGAACCAGCAGGGTTTTGCCAACAAAGGTTTCACCGTTCCACAAAGCACCTTGCAGGTTATGCTTGCCAATTATGTTGCTGTTCCAGCGCCATTCATAAGCTTCAAACCCTTCCGCATATTGCCCGTCCGCCAGAAGGGAGAGCGCGTAGTTTGTGCGGCACTGCCCATTATCAGGTTCGATCTGTATGGCGGCCTTGTGCAAATTCTGCGCAAGCGCGTGGCGTCCCTGACAGTCCAGCACAACCCCGAGATTACTCAAAGCCAATGCATGCTGTGGCTGTATGCTCAGGCAACGTTTATAGGCGTCTAGCGCACCTGCGTAATCTTGTATCTGATAGAGAACATTGCCGTAATTGGACCAGGCATCAGGCATGTCCGGATTAATCTGTACCGCGCGCTCCAGCAGGTCCTTAGCAGTTTGGAACTCGCCTAACGTGCATAACAGCCCACCAAAATTACTGAGTGTAAGGGCATCGGTCGGGTTGCGCTGCAATGCAGTCTGATACGCCAGAACAGCGTCCTGCAAGCGATTGGCGCGTTGCAGGGCCACAGCATCCATTGCTTGAACATCTGGTGTGCCAGACAGATCAGTAGGAGAATGCTGTGGCATAATTGTGCAATCCAACTCAGTTAAAAAGAGCGGTTATGGTCCAATCTCTGGGCAATCTAGAGTGGTCGAACAAAGCCCACCAATTTTTCAGCTTCCGTCACAATTGGCTCAGCAATAGCTTGGGCACGCTGCGCACCATTATGCAGCATTTTTACCAGATAGGCTTCATCTTGCAAAAGCTGACTGGTTTTGGATGCAATGGGGGCAATCTCGTTCACAACCACCTCGGTCAGTGCTGACTTGAACGGGCCAAACCCCTGACCCTGATGCTGGTCAAGTACCTGCTGCACAGTCATGCCCGAAAGAGCCGCATAAATCGAGACAAGGTTTTTGGCTTCCGGGCGATCCGTAAAACCAGTTGGGTCGGCAGGAATAACGCCAGCATCTGTTTTGGCCCGTTTGATTTTTTGGGCAATGGTGTCAGCGTCATCTGTCAGTTCGATACGGCTTTGGGCGGATGGGTCCGATTTGGACATTTTCTTGGTCCCATCCCGAAGGCTCATAACACGCGCAGCCTCAGGCGGGATCAGTGCTTCAACCTGCGGGAAAAACTCAACGCCGTAATCATGGTTGAACTTCTGGGCAATATCATTGGTGAGCTCCAGATGCTGTTTCTGGTCCTCGCCCACGGGCACGCGTGTTGCTTTATAGGCCAGAATGTCTGCTGCCATCAGATTAGGATAAACATACAGGCCAGCGGAATGGTTTTCCCGGTCCTTGCCAGCTTTATCCTTGAACTGCGTCATACGGTTAAGCCAGCCAAGACGGGCCACACAGTTAAAAATCCATGCCAGACGCGCATGAGCCGAAACTGCAGACTGATTGAACAGAACATGCCGCTCGGCATCAATCCCCGATGCAAGCAGAATAGCCGCCTGCGTAAGCGTATGTTCGCGCAATTTGGCAGGGTCCTGCCAAACCGTAATGGCATGCATATCCACCAGGCAGAACACACATTCATGGTCTGCCTGCAAGCTGACCCAGTTACGGATCGCCCCCAGGTAATTACCAAGCTGAGGAACACCGGAAGGCTGAATGCCAGAAAAAATACGTTGCATACGGGTCTATCGCTATATGTCTGTAGGAAAGAAAAAATATAGGCAGTTACAGGGTTAAAAACGTGCTTTTAACCCCACATCGTGTCGGAATATTTTACGGCTTGGGTGAGAATGTCCATTCAAGACGCGCAATACCCAATTTTTCGTACCCCCTCAAAAGGAGCCGGGCAGTATCTGGTGCTGTAGTGTCAATGTGAGGTGAGTAGGGTAGGGGAGGCGGCCGTCATGAAATGTGTTGGGCGGGAGATCAATACTCCCAACAAACCCAAACTCACACATGGCGCCAATCCATGAGGGAAAGGCACCATGCCGGGAGGCTGGGGCCGCGAGCACAAGCGGCCCCACCATATTTTACTGAGTGCTGTGCGTATGCTCGACACCCAGTAGCTGAATACGGAACACCAGCGGGCTGTCAGAAGGGATAACCCCCATGGACCTATGGCCGTACCCCAGTTCTGGCGGCACATAGAGCATCCATGTGTCCCCGACATGCATCAGGGGCAGGGCTTCCATCCAGCCCTGCACCAGACCGTCGAGTGGCATCTGCATGTATGCCCCATTCCCGTGCTGTTCCGAACCATCAAAAATGGAACCATCTGGCAGGCGGCCTTCGTAGATGAGCATCATCATGTCACCCTTGCGGGGCTGCTCGCCATCCTTGGGACCGGATTCCAGAACTTTATAGGCCAGACCATCCTTGAGAACCGTCACACCGGGCTGGGACCGCAATTTGGCCATCTGCTGCGTGGGTGTCAGTTCTATTTCTTCCGCTTTATGCCCACCACAGGCTGTCAGCGAAAAGGCCAGACTGGCCGCAAGCATACACGGAACAAAAGAAAATCGACGGGACATGGTGTTTATGTGCTCCCTTGCAAAGTTCAGCAAATGGTGGCGCTTAAAGTGCGCCCCCCTTGCGTCCGATCTGAGCGCCCAGACGCAGGCGTAGTGCGTTCAGCTTGATAAAGCCCTGCGCATCTTCCTGATTATAAGCACCTTCGTCATCTTCAAATGTTACAACGCGGGTATCATACAGGCTGTTGGGGCTTTCGCGGCCAACGCAGATAACATTACCCTTGTACAGCTTCAGCCGTACGCGCCCGGTAACGGAATGCTGAGAGGCATCAATAAGTGCCTGCAGCATGCGGCGCTCGGGGGAAAACCACAGGCCATTATAAAGGATGGAAGCATAACGCGGCATCAGGCTATCTTTAAGATGCATGGCTTCGCGGTCCAGAGTAATGGACTCAATGCTGCGATGTGCGGTGAGCAGGATTGTGCCGCCTGGCGTTTCGTAAACACCACGAGACTTCATGCCGACAAAGCGGTTTTCCACCAGATCAAGCCGGCCAATACCATTGGCCCGGCCCAGCTCGTTCAGGCGGGTCAGCAGCGTTGCGGGGGACAGTGCCTCACCATTGATGGCAACGGGGTCACCGCTGACAAAGTCGATGGTAATTTCTGTCGCACGGTCAGGGGCTGCTTCTGGGGCAATTGTGCGCTGGAAAACAATTTCCTCAGGCGCAATGGCCGGGTCTTCCAGCATCTTTCCTTCAGAAGAGGAGTGCAACAGATTGGCATCAACTGAGAACGGGGCTTCGCCGCGCTTGTCCTTGGCAATGGGGATCTGATTTTCTTCTGCAAAGGACAAAAGACGTGTGCGCGAGGTCAGGTCCCATTCGCGCCACGGAGCAATAACCGTGATGTCGGGCTTAAGCGCATAATAGGCCAGTTCAAACCGGACCTGATCATTACCCTTGCCAGTGGCACCGTGGGCTACTGCATCGGCCCCAACGGCTTCTGCAATTTCAATCTGGCGTTGCGCAATCAGAGGGCGGGCAATGGATGTACCCAGCAGGTACTGGCCCTCGTACAGCGTATTGGCGCGGAACATCGGAAAGACAAAGTCCTTCACGAATGTTTCGCGCAGGTCTTCTACAAAAATTTCCTTAACGCCGAACATCTCGGCTTTCTTGCGCGCAGGTTCAAGTTCTTCACCCTGCCCAAGGTCAGCCGTAAAGGTCACGACTTCACAGCCATAGGTTTTTGTCAGCCATTTCAGGATAACGGACGTATCCAGCCCCCCCGAGTAAGCCAGAACAACCTTTTTAACGTCTTTTTTGGCGGAAGTCGCGCCCATGCACCAATCTCCTGATCTCTTTGAATAAGAGGTTTGCCTTTCTCCTATCACCGAGAAAGGTCTGGAGCCAGAGCGCTTTCCCCCTCAAGCCCTGATCGGGCAAGAAAAAAGTGTGTTTTTAAGGCGCAGGCGTGCTTCTTGCGCGTTCGCTTGCTGTTTTCAACTGGCCGCAGGCAGCCAGAATATCGCGCCCACGGGGGGTACGAATTGGGGAGGCAAACCCTGCGTTCATAACAATTTCCGCAAATCTGTTCTGCTGTTCACGCGTGGAGGGGCGGTAGGCACTTCCCGGCCATGGGTTAAAGGGAATCAGATTAACCTTTGCCGGTATATCAGCAATCAGCCGGACCAGTTCACGCGCATCGGCTTCGCTATCGTTCACGCCGCGTAGCATAATATATTCAAAGGTAATGCGCCGCGCATTGCTGGCGGCTGGGTAGCGGCGGCAGGCTGCCAGCACTTCCTCGATCGGGTATTTGCGGTTGAGAGGGACTATTTCGTCCCGCAGATCGTTCCGTACTGCGTGTAGGGACACTGCAAGATTGATACCCAGTTCGTCACCACAGCGGTCCATAAGTGGCACCACACCGGAAGTGGAAAGGGTTATGCGCCGCCGTGACAGGCCAATGCCCTCACCATCCATGATAATTCGCATGGCTTTGGCAATGTTTTCGTAATTGTACAGGGGTTCACCCATTCCCATCAGCACAATGGTGGAAAGGAGGCGCGGGGTATCCCCTTTTGGGCTGGGCCATTCCCCGTAGGAATCCCGTGCCGCCATGAACTGCCCCACAATTTCGGCAGCCCCCAGATTGCGCACCAGCTTCTGGGTACCTGTGTGGCAGAATGTGCAAGATAACGTGCATCCAACCTGAGATGAAATGCACACAGCTCCCCGGTCTTCCCGCCGGTCTGGAATGTACACGGTTTCCGCCTCCTGCCCATCGCGGAAGCGGAACAGGAATTTACGTGTTTCATCCTGAGACGTCTGGACGGTGGACGCCTCTGGCCGTGCAATAATGAATTTTTCGGCCAGTTTTTGCTGGAGCGGCTTGGCAATGCTGCTCATAAGCGAAAAATCGGTGACACCCTGATGGTAAATCCAGTGCCACAACTGCTTGGTCCGAAAAGGCTTTTCGCCAATTTCAAGCAGAATTTCGGTTAATTCCTCACGAGACAGGCCGACAATATCCCGCCGCCCATCCGCCGTAATCGGGGAGGGGGGGCTAAAAAGGGCTGCCTTTGCCAGAATACGGGCACGTTCCTCTGCGTTAAGTGCTGTCACCGCATCAGCATCGGCAGGGGGGGAGGCAGAGGAAACAGGAGACGACATGAGATTTGGCACTGCTTTACAAAATGGGGAAGTGGGCCTTCATACCAAAAAAAGAGACAGACAGATACCGGCCTCTTTTTTCTCGCAGCATCACTCCACGCCCATTGCGCTAAAGCACCGTAAAACGGCTTATTGGGAGGAGGTCTGGCCCTTAAGGGCATTTTGCAGCCATGTTGCCATTGTCATCTTGGTGGTGTCCACATTATCCAAAATCATGCCAATGGTCTGTGCGGAATAAGCATCAGGCTTTGCGTCGGCGGAAATGGGGAAGGACGGACGCGTAATTTCAAGGGTCAGTGCAGGTGTTGCGGGCTTGTCGTCCCCAACGCTCATGCTTGCAGGAGCCGCCGTATCTTCCTGTATGTCTGCAACAACTGACAGTTTGCTCGCTTCGGGGTTCTGGCCAAAATAAAGATAGGCATAGGTCGCGGCGGCGGAAAGCACATCCTTTACGGTCTGGCGATACAGACCAGCCTGCCCGGACACATCACTCACATGGATTGTTGCCGGGTCTGCTTTAATGGTCAGCACCCCAGCCTGCATATCATCGTTCAACACCAGCCCGTCCTGCTCGTACCCACGGAGCAGAACGCTACCGGTCTCCGTCGCAGGCTGTGGGGCGATGGAAGGATGATGAACGGGGGCAGCCAAGGCCAGTGAACCCGAGGCTGAGGCCATAAGGAAAGCGGCACCGAACAGGGTTACTATCTTGCGCATGATGCTGAGTTCCTTCCCTTTGCGATGAACTGATTTTTGCATTCTCTCAGAGAATTGTGGCAAAAAAATTGATCATCTGCCATGCAAAAAGCGGGAAGCGATTTGAAAATTTAATTTAAGCTTTACGCACGCGCTCTATTTTTTATGCTTTGCGCTGTGCCGCAATCAGGAATTCCTTGTTTCCTTCCGGCCCGGTAATGGGGCTAAGCTCCACTCCAAGCACCTCCCAACCCGGCAACGCGGACCACCAGTCCCGTATGGTTGCGCACACGCTTTCATGCACGGCGGGGTCGCGCACAACACCTTTTGCACCGATCTGTTCCCGTCCGGCTTCAAACTGGGGCTTGATCAGGGCAACCGCCCACGCATTATCGGCGGCAAGGCCAAGGGCTGCGGGCAGGACAGTCCGCAACCCAATAAAACTGGCATCGCAGACAATAACTTCGGGTGCAACGGGAATAAGTGCGGTGTCCAGATAACGGGCATTGCACTTTTCAAACACACTCACCCGTGGGTCTGAGCGTAATTTCCATGCCAGTTGCCCATGCCCGACATCCACCGCGTAAACATGCTCCGCGCCATGGGTCAGTAGCACATCAGTAAAGCCACCTGTAGAGGCCCCTACATCCAGACACTGGCGGCCTTTGGGGGAAAGCCCAAAATGCTCAAGAGCATGTGCAAGCTTGCACCCCCCGCGTGAGACCCACGGATGCTCCTGCCCATGCAACTCCAACGGTGTGTCCTCAGCCAGCATATCACCGGCCTTGGCAACACGTCTGGTTTCGCTAAAAACCAGACCAGCCATAATCAGGGCCTGTGCTTTTGTCCGGCTTTCTACCAGCCCCCGATCAACCAGAAGCTGGTCCGCACGCCGCCGAGCCATGTAATCAGGCCATCCGTTCTGCGGTCACGCTCACACCCAGAGCGTTGAGTGCGGTTGCGACGATATGCGGGGCAGACAGCCCTGCCTCGTCATACTGCGCGTCCTGCGTGTTGTGGTCGATAAAGCGGTCGGGCAGGGTCATGGGGCGGAAGCGCACCCGGTCCAGCAGGCCGGTGCGGGCCAGATGGTGGCACACCTGCGTGCCAAACCCGCCTTCGGAGCCTTCCTCAATGGTAATCAGCACCGCATGGTTGCGGGCCAGATTTTCCACAAGGGCCGTATCAATCGGCTTGGCAAAGCGCGCGTCGGCTACCGTTGGGGGCAGGCCTTGGGCAGCCAGCATGTCGGCGGCCTGCAAGCACGCGCCAAGCCTTGGCCCGAGCGAGAGAATGGCAATGCCACCCGTTTGCGCGCCAGACTGGCGGCCCATCTCGCGGATAATGCGGCCACGCCCAATTTCCAGCACCTGCCCTTCGGTGGGCAGGTCCAGCCCAAGCCCGTTACCACGCGGGTAGCGCAGGGCAATCGGGCCTTCATCAAATTCAACGGCCGTGGCTGTCATGTGCAGCAGTTCCAGCTCGTCCGATGGGGCCATAATGGTCATACCCGGCAGGCAGCCCAGATAGGCAATATCGAACGAACCCGCATGCGTGGCCCCGTCCGCGCCCACAAGCCCTGCGCGGTCAATGGCAAAGCGGACAGGCAGGTTCTGGAGCACCACATCGTGCATGACCTGATCATACGCGCGCTGGAGAAAGGTGGAGTAAATGGCGCAGAACGGGCGCAGCCCTTCGGTGGCCATGCCTGCGGCAAAGGTTACGGCGTGCTGCTCGGCAATGCCCACGTCAAAAAACCGCTCGGGGTAGTTTTTGGCAAATGCATCCAGCCCCGTGCCCGATGGCATGGCGGCGGTAACTGCCGTAATCCGCTTGTCGGTCTGGGCACGGCGGACCAGCTCACGCGCAAAGACGGAGGTGTAGCTGGGCGGGCCTGCGGGACCTTTTTTCTGCTCACCGGTAATAACGTTGAACTTGGCCACCGCGTGGTATTTGTCGCCCGCGTTTTCGGCCGGGCGGTAGCCGTGCCCTTTTTCGGTAATGACATGCAGCAGGATCGGGCCTTTATCCGTGTCGCGCAGGTTACGCAGGATATTGACCAGTTGCGGCAGGTCGTGCCCGTCCACGGGGCCGACATAGTAAAAGCCCAGTTCTTCGAACAGGGTGCCGCCCGTTATCATGCCGCGCGCGTATTCGTCCGCCTTGCGGGCGGTGCGCTCGACCGGGGCTGGCAGTTTTTTAACAAACTTGCCCGCCAGTTCGCGCAGCTCCATGAACTTGCGTGAGGACATAAGGCGCGACAGGTAGTTGGACATGGCCCCCACGGGAGGGGCGATGGACATTTCGTTATCGTTGAGGATAACGATCAGCCGTTCCGCACCCGGCCCTGCCACGGCGGCGTTGTTCATGGCCTCATACGCCATACCGGCGGAAATGGAGCCATCCCCGATAACCGCAATCACGTTGCGCTCGCGGTAGGCGGGGTCGTCCTCGGCACGCAGGTGGTGGGCCACAGCCATGCCCAGCCCTGCGGAAATGGAGGTGGAGGAGTGGGCCGCACCAAACGGGTCGTATTCGCTCTCGGACCGGCGGGTAAAGCCGGACAGCCCACCCGGCTGGCGCAGGGTGCGAATGCGCTCGCGCCGCCCGGTCAGAATTTTGTGCGGGTAGGCCTGATGGCCCACATCCCAGATCACCCGGTCATCGGGTGTGTCAAACACCGCGTGCAGGGCAACGGTCAGTTCCACAACACCCAAGGACGCCCCAAGGTGCCCACCGGTGGTGGAAACCGCGTCCACGGTCTCGGCCCGCAATTCGTCCGCAAGCTGCTTGAGTTGCTCAACAGAGAGATTGCGCAGGTCCGCGGGAACGCGAACGCGGTCCAGTGCAGGAAAACGGCCAAGAGTGGGAATCGGTGACGCGGTGTTCTGGTCGGCCATGATCTCAGTTTCTCCGTTCGATCACGTAGTAGGCGAGATCGCGTAGCCGATCGGCCTGCGCCCCAAACGGTGCAAGTTCAGCAATTGCGGCTTCGGTCACGCGTGTGGCTTCAGCCCGAGCGCCATCAATGCCAAGGAGTGCGACAAAAGTGGACTTGCCAGAGGCCTCATCCTTGCCTGCCGTTTTGCCCAGCTCTTCCGCCGTGGCGGTTGCGTCCAGCACATCATCCGCAATCTGGAAGGCGGCACCAATGTTGGCGCCAAATGTCCGCAAGCGTTTGCGCAGATCAGGCGATGCCTGACCAAGAATGGCTCCCGCTTCTGCCGAATAACGAATAAGGCACCCTGTTTTCAGGGCGTGCAGAAGCCGCACTTCATCGAGAGGCAGGGACCGGCCTTCGCCTTCCATGTCGATCATCTGGCCACCAACCATGCCAGCAGCCCCGGAGGCATCGGCAAAGCTCTGGATCAGATCAATACGGACTTCGGCACTGTCGTGCGTGCGGGTATCGGCCAGAATTTCAAACGCTTTGGTTTGCAGGGCGTCTCCGGCCAGAATGGCGGTGGCCTCATCAAACTTGCGATGTGTCGAAGGCTGGCCGCGGCGCATGTCGTCATCGTCCATGGCGGGCAGGTCATCATGCACCAAGGAGTAGGCGTGCAGCATCTCAACGGATGCGGCCACTCTTGCGGACTGGCTCTGCGGAACACCAAACAGGCTGGCGGCCGTGACGGCCAGATAGCCACGCAGGCGCTTGCCCCCTCCCAGGGTTGCGTAACGCATGGCGTCTATTAGCCGCGCGTCCCCTCCCGTTGTGGGCGGGAGAAGGGCGTCTATCGCGCTTTCAATCACGCTCGCGCGCGCGCCCATATCCTGCTTGAGGAGCGCAGCGTCCGTTGCGCGAATGATTGTGGTTTGTGTCGGCTCAGTCATCGACATCTCAGTCCATCGGTTTCATGTTCAACGACCCGTCGGACCGTTGAACGATAGCCTGCACGCGGGCTTCTGCTTCACTCAGCTTGGCCTCACAATGCTGCCGCAGGGCCGCACCGCGCTCATATGCCTTAATGGCGTCTTCCAGCTTCATCTGGCCACCTTCGAGGCCGCGCACGATCTTTTCCAGTTCGGAAAGCGCTTCCTCAAAAGACAGCGAAGTGATGTTGTCCGGCATTGTGCGGGCGTCCCTATCCTTCATGAAGGGCAGCCAATAGCGCGAGAAGGGGCTGTCTGCCAAGTCTTGCGTGTGAATGGCAGATGGAATTTCAGCTATGACCGCAATTATGCCTCTTGTGGGCGCCGCTTGATCGTGAATGAAAAAACACCGTTTTCATCCGCGAACGAGACCAGAGCATGGCCTGTCTCTCGGCAAAAAATCTGGAAATCCGTGACAGAGGCGCGGTCAGTCGCCAAAACCCGCAGGCGCGCTCCTGCGGGCAGGCCCCTGAGCGCACGGTTGGCTTTTAAGACGGGCAGGGGGCAGTTCAACCCCCGCACATCGAGAACTGTATCACTCATCAACGCTTCTACTTTAACAAGGTAGGCATTAGGGACTACCTACGGTGTGGAGCGCACACCGTAGGAGGTCGATACTTAGGTTTTCAGCTTTTGGGGCCTGAACCCTGTTGCGACAACATACAGCTCGGACGAATCCTTGCGGCTGGCCGGTGGCTTGGCATGGCGCACAAGCGAAAATGCCCGCTTTAACGTATCCAGCATGGCTTTTTCTGACCCACCTTGAAACACTTTAGCGACAAAGCCACCGCCTTCGGCCAGAATCTCGAATGCAAAATGCAAGGCCTCATTAGTCAGGCCAATAATGCGGATATGGTCAGTTGGGCCATGCCCTGTGGTATTGGGGGCCATGTCCGACACAACAAGGTCTGCCTTGCCACCGAGCATATTTGTGAGCGTGCTGGCCATATCGGGGTCGGTAAAGTCCCCTTCAATAATTTCGGCTCCGGGCACTGGGTCAACGGGGAGCAGATCGACGCCGACAACTTTGGCAGCGCCACGCTTGACCAGCACCTGCGTCCAGCCCCCGGGTGCTGCCCCAAGGTCCACAACGCGCATTCCCGGACGGATAAGGCGAAACTTGTCATCCAGTTCGATCAGCTTGAATGCGGCACGCGAGCGCCAGCCCTGCTTGTGGGCCGCCTGCACGTATGGGTCGTTCAACTGGCGGGCCAGCCACTTCTGCTGGGCGGTGGTGCGGCCACGCGCTGTGCGCAAGGAAACGGTCTGGGTGCGCATTCTCTGCGGTGCATCAGAGTCATCTTTGGCCAGCTTGCTGCCGGGGGTCGCACTACTTTTACGCGCCCGTCCTGGCACACGCAGCGTGGAGGAATGACCTGCGGAACGGGGTCTCTTGTCGCTCATAAACCTGTTGCCTGCATTAAATTCTGTGTGGAAAGAGTGTGCCGCGCATGGGACTGGCGTGGCATGCGCCGTGATGATGAGGCCGCTTTGCGTAACATGCGAAGGATCATGCCATCTCGTAACCCACGATCAGCGACAATAATATCCTCCATGGGCCAGATATCGTGAATCGCCTCAAAAATAGCGCAGCCGGGCAGAACAAAAGGCGCGCGCTCTGGCCCAATACAGGGATGGGATTCGATATTGGCCAGCCCCATCTCCTGCAATTTACGCATGGCAAGACGTGCGCTGCTGGCGGGTAGGAGTGACCCATCCACCGCAGCACGCGCATAACGAGGTAAATTCAGGATAAGGCTTGCAAGCGTTGTGACGGTACCGCTTGTGCCAATCAGACGCACCTGATTACGACGGATTTCGGACCTGATCCGATGCACACTTTCAAATTCATGCAAAAACGCACGCGTGTGTTCAACCATCGCACGGTAACGTTCATGCGTGAGGGTTTCCATCGGACCAAACTGCTCGGACAGCGTAATCACACCGACTGGCAGACTGAGGTAGCCGATCAGGGATTCAGTCTGCTGTGATGCCTCGGTGCGGATCCATGCAATTTCGGTCGAGCCTCCACCAATATCGAAAAGCAGCGCCCTGCCGCGTGGCAACCCAAATCTGTTATTGTGAATAAGGTTGGCGCAACTCTCCACCGCCAGACTGGCCTCTTCCCTGCCAGAGATAATGTGGATGTCAAAACCAGTCGCCTCTTGCACACGCTCGATAAAAGCTGGGCCATTGATTGCGCGGCGGCACGCCTCCGTCGCCACAGCCTGAAACATGCCAACCTGACGACGGGCCAGTCGTTCCGCACAAATTTGCAGGGCCTCTACTGTGCGACTCATCGCGTCATCACTAAGGCGGCCTGTATGATGCAGGCCTTCGCCCAGCCGCACGGTACGGGTGAAGCTGTCCACAACCCTGAAGCCACCTGCCGTTTGGGCGGCAATCATCAGGCGGCAGTTGTTGGTGCCCAGATCGAGAGCGCCAAACAACTCGGGATCGCCGCCGATCCCGCCCGCAGAGGGAGGAAGCCTGTTGACCGAAGGGCCGGCCCAGGGAAGTGGATGATCCATCTGTTCCGGTCCTTTGTATAAGGGGTTGCGCTATATCTGCTGCTTATTCTGGGGACCGTCGGGCCTGGGGACAAGACAAATATGCACCAAAAACAAAATTCTTTTATTGAAGGGGGTTGCAAGACCATAAGGCCGGTGCTAGTAGAGCGTCACCGGCACGGAAGTGGTGTTTTACACTTCAAAACGTCGTCCTGCTGGGGGATAGTTTAGCGGTAGAACTACCGGCTCTGACCCGGTCAGCCCTGGTTCGAATCCAGGTCCCCCAGCCACATTTTCTTTAGTTTATCCTAAATTGTTATATCGAGTTTATTACCAACCTTAATAGGCTAGGTAGAGCTTTGCCCTGCCTGTTTTAGCATGGTTAGGTTATGTAGAACAAATGGGGTGGCGAGCGGCATAGTGCAGTGTGGCTGATGCGTTTAGCAGGCACACAAGATCCTCGTGAATATTACGACTCTATCATGCGTCTATCTAACGCTGATGCGCGCAAGAAATGAGTCTATTTTTCATCTAAAAATCAATCAGTTGCATTCTGTAGCTCTCATTATGAGTGCCGCGGGTAAGT
Source organism: Acetobacter sp. (assembly GCA_047719095.1). GTDB lineage: Bacteria > Pseudomonadota > Alphaproteobacteria > Acetobacterales > Acetobacteraceae > Acetobacter. The sequence continues at coordinate 35,405 of JBDNSL010000006.1, read as the reverse complement.
TACCCGCTTGCAAAAACTTAATATTTCATTAAAATCTCGCCACATAGAGTGCGTTTTGGCTACGAAAAATTCACGCTTTAAATGAGTACCTTTAAGTTATTAGGATGTTATATGAATTATAGCGTTGGCATTGAACGATAATTGCCAAGCATATTATCATATGAGTAAGGCATTCATCGTGCCAGTCAAAGCTTCAAGAGGGTGAAATTCTGTTAACAAACCTTCAATCCACTTGATATTATCTAAAAATTATCCTTTTGTGCATCGTAGATGAATAGATAAGGGAAGTATGGCTTAAAAAACCTTATACAGCTTGGTTGGTAACTTCTGACCTGCTCCTGCTGGTTTTTACGCCATCCACTCACGTTTCAGGGGCGTTATGGCTCCAGACGATCCGGACTTTTTCATTCACCGCAAGGACCATGCTTGCGGACCAGTTGTCGCAATGAGGTTGCTTAGTAAATCTCGTCAATATTGTCTGCCACTAACACCACTGCATGTCTTATGCGTATTCAAGGTCCAATTATGCTCGTATCCAAGTCTTCAACACAGTCAAATGATACATCTTTATACTTTGATATGCTTGAGCAGGCAGCCGATGGTGTTGTGATCATTGATCAGTTTAACCATGTTGTATTCTTCAATACAGCAGCCGAGCAGTTGTGGGGATGCGCCGCAGCGGACGTAATTGGTAAAAATGTTAATTGTCTGGTGCCAGATGGGCACCGCGCGCAACATGACGGCTATATCAACCACAACAGAAATACCGGCGTTAATCATATCGTTGGCACTTCGCGTGAGGTTGTTTTTACGCGCACTAATGGTGACTATGTTGCGGCGGAAATGTCCATTTCCACGGCCATTATTGGCCCGGATAAGCAACGCTACTACATGGCTTTCCTTAAAGGCGTGACAGAAGAAAGCCATCGCAGAAAAATACTGGACCTCCAAAACCGGGTTTTCCATGAGTTGTCGGGCGAATCTCCTGAACAGGATATTGCCGACATGCTCTGCGCTGAGGCCGAGCAGCTTGTACCCAACAGTGTTGCGGTACTTTTGCAGGTTAAGTCTGATCGTAATCTAGAAATTCTCTCCGGCGAGGGGCTATCGCGCAGAAAAATAGCAATGCTCATGCGCATTGCATTAACGGATGCCGATATTACAGCGCTGTCCCAAGCGCCGGAGGAAGCGCGCGGTATTGTGTGGAATGCTGATGCAGGCCATGCCCATGAGAACGAGTTTCTGGATTGCTGGGCTTCTGCCATCAGCAATGGAGCAGGGGAACTGATTGGTATTTTTGCCCTGTATTCGCGCAATCGGGACAAAATTACCAATTGGCCGTAAAAAATTGTTGCGGGCTGTGTGCCCTCTTGTGCCGCCATTATTGAGCGTGGCAAAACCCGCCTGCAACTAAGCCGCCTTGACCGGTATGATGCTCTGACCGGGCTGCTTAACCGCAACGCCGTGACGACAATACTGAAGGATATGACGGTTCAGTCAGCCGAAGCCCCTTTTGCGCTGCTGGTACTGGACGTTGACCTGTTTCAGGACATCAACAACCTTATGGGGTATGATAAGGGAGATGCGCTGTTACAGACAATGGCGCAGCGCCTGACCGCTCAATGCCGCAGTAACTTTATAACTGGCCGGCTGGGCGGGGACGACTTTGTTGTTATCATTCCCAATGGTGACCATGAAAGTGCCAGTGCTTTTGCCGATAGTCTGACTGTGGCAATGCGTGAGCCGGTTGTTATCAACAATCAGGAACTCATTATTTCCCTGAGCATTGGTATCAGCATTTACCCAGATGACGGTCTGGAGGTCGAGCACATTCTAAACCGGGCCGAAATGGCTATGCTCGAGGCAAAAAAGACCGCGCGGAAAAGCTTCAGGCTTCTGGGGAGCATCGCTAATGACGATGTAAGAGCGCGGGTGATCATTGGGTCGGCCTTACGCAAGGCCATTCAGGATTCCGAGTTGGAGCTTTTTTACCAACCTCAGATCAGCATGAAGAATAACCTGCTGTATGGGGTGGAGGCGCTCTCTCGCTGGCACCATCCCACGCTGGGGACCATTCCACCTTCGCGCTTTATTCCTATTGCGGAGGAAACAGCCCAAATTGAAGCAATCGGGCTATGGTCTTTGGAGGAGGCATGTCTTCAGATCGTTAAATGGGATAAGGCTGATCTGCATGTTCCTATTGTTAGCGTCAATCTTTCGGCTGCACATTTCAGCAATCCCAACCTGACCGAACAGATTGTCAACATGCTTTCACGGTATGCGCTTGCAGCCAATCGTCTCACCATCGAGATTACCGAAGGCGGGATGATGCAGCAGAATACTGAAACCATGTCCACGCTAACCGCCTTGCGTGAAATTGGGGTTGGCCTTTCGCTTGATGATTTCGGCACTGGCTTTTCGTCTTTGTCACGCATCTCTCATCTGCCGCTTACCGAGATAAAAATAGACCGTAGTTTTATCATCAACTTCGAAAAAGATGTCAGTTCTCTTATTGTAACTGAAGCGGCGATCAATATTGGCAAGCGCCTTGGTGTGCATGTTGTCACTGAAGGTGTGGAAGATACATTCCAGGAAAATCGCCTGCGAGCGATGGGATGCGATGTCATGCAGGGGTATCTGTTTGCCCGCCCCATGCCCCCAGGTGATCTTTTGCACTGGATGCAGACCCGGCCAGCCTTCACACCATAAAAAAACCACAGGACGAGCCGTAATGGCCTGATCTGACGAATTACGGACATCTTCTGGCCGGGAGGGCATTCCCGACCAGAAAACGATAACAGCAGCAACAAAAATAACAGGACCAGAAAAATGAATAGCATCTCCACTGAAATAAGACACTCACAAAGCCGTGCGCAGGATTTTGCGGATCTGGAATATCGCCGTAAGTTTATGAAACTTACGGACAAGGACTGCGCCTCCATTCGCTTGATCAAAGATATTATTGATCGCGAATTGCCGATTGCTCTGGATGTGTTTTATGAACAGGTTCGGAAAACCCCTGAAACAAGCAGATTTTTTTCCAGCGAAGCAAAAATAGGGCATGCAAAGCACGCCCAGCAGGACCACTGGAAAAATATCTCTGCTGCCAATTTTGACCAAAAATATGCTGAAAAAGTGCATACAATTGGGAGCGTTCACGCCAAGATCGGGCTTGAACCACGTTGGTACATCGGTGGTTATGCTATTGTATTAAACCATCTTATTCGGAGCATTATTAGCGAACTGGCTCCCAAGGCGGGGCTATTCGCCAAAAAACCTGCCATTTCAATGGAAGAGATGGGGGAGGCCATTGCAAGCCTTTCCACCGCTGTTATGCTTGAAATGGATTTAACAATTTCGGTCTATCTGGAAGAGGCTGAAAAAGCACGCCAGAAAACACGTGACGAAGACATTCTTAAAGAACAGACTTTTGTTGCCGATAGCTTTGGTATCATTCTTAGCGAAGTAGCGGAGCGTAACCTCACGCAGAAAATGGACAAAGATCTGCCTGATGCCTACATTCCCATGCGTGACAACCTGAATGGTGCAATTGAATCCCTGCGTGAAACCCTTACTATTGTTAACGATACAACGGACACGATTGACATTACAGCGGGTGAAATTAACAGCGCTGCTCAGGACCTTGCACACAGGACAGAACAGCAGGCCGTCTCGGTTGAAAAGACTGCAGCTGCAGTGGAGCAGATTACTGCCACAGTTACCTCCACTGCGGCACGTGTTACCGAGGCCAACACGTTTGTGTTTAACTGCCAGAATATTACAGAGCAGTTTGGCGTTATGATCAACCGCGCCACAGCAGCAATGTCGGAAATTGAGCGCTCGTCCGAAGCGATCAGCAAAATCACCAATGTTATGTCCAACATTGCAATCCAGACCAATCTGCTTGCATTGAACACGGGTGTGGAAGCTGCAAGGGCCGGGGAGGCGGGGAGTGGTTTCCGTGTTCTGGCACAGGAAATTCGTGATCTGGCTAACCGTGCAGGTAATGCGTCCAAAGAAGTTAAAGAACTTGTCGAGACGTCCCGCGGGCAGGTGTTGTCTGGTGTTTCCATTATGGAAGAAGCCGGGCATGCGATCAGCACCATTATTTCCAGCGTTGCGGATATTGGGGACCACCTGAAAGCCATTGCAGAAGCTGCATCTGAACAGGCTACAGCCTTGCAGGAAGTCAACAATGCCGTGTCCACCATTGATCAGGGAACACGACAGAATGCCGCCATGGTGGAAGAAACATCCGCTGCCAGTTCCGGCATGGCCCAGCAGGCCCGTCAGCTTAAAGGACTGCTGAACGAATTTACTTTGGTGTAACTGATTAATTTAGCCTGTTACATGCAAATGCCCCCTCTATTTGAGGGGGCATTTTTTTTGGGTTTAAATATAGAAAATTCAATACACCATATTGACTGCGAACTGTGGTGAAACTTTTACGCCAGTATTGTGGCCCGCGTAAAAAATAGAGGAACCAACAATAACGCCAAAACGTGGTGTCCAGCTATATTCAATGGCTGGAGCAATCTGCCAGTCCCCGCTGCTGGATGCTATGCGGTCAACATGTTTGCCGTGTGCATCAGAGCCCCATACACGAGACCCGTTTGTCCAGTCACGCGCCAGATCCATTGCCAGAACCCAAGACTGGTTAAGCCCATATTCCAAAGAGAAACCACTCTGGCCACTCATGCCAGGGCGACCGCGACCATGAAAGCCGGCCGTAGTGCCATAACTGGTCACGTCTTCCAGTTGTGTGGAGGCAAGAGCATGACGGAACCACCCCCAGGTTCGCAAACGTAATGCATGATTACCGTTTACAACGTATGTGGACTGCTCCGTAATGGCCATACGAAAAACATAGGCGCCATTACCATTGCCATCCTGTTTGTTCTGTAACTTGTTGTAATCACCAGTCGGGAAATAAACGCCTGCAAAAAGGTTGAAAGCAGGAATGTATTTTTTTGGGTTGGGGTCCACAAAACGCCAGACCATATCCACGGGAAAATCGCCAAATTTTGGCCCCGATGAATGCCCGTGACCGTTTTCCCAGCCATAATTGACAACAGTATGGGCCTGAATGCTCAAATGATCAGTAATGCCATATTTCCACATGGTTGAATTACTGAATGTTTGCTGCCGTGGGTGCTGCGGATGGCTACTACCATCGGATGCAAAGGCCCCAATAGGCTGTGTGTAGCTGTAATACGGCTCAATACCAACAACACCGGCATGCGCTACCGCACCCGAAGGAGATACCAAGGATCCGGTGTACCACTGGCTATCATCTGCGTGTGCGCTGACTGAGCAAAAAGCCAGCAAAAAGCCTGAAGCGGCGAAAAAAGACGGATGATTTTTTTTTGCCATTTTTTTTGTCATTTTCTTCTTTCGTCGCGGCTTAGAATACAAATTTCGGGTTGGGTAGCCGTATAGCATTGGAGAATAAAATTTACTATGGTTACGCAGGCATTATCAACTAGTGCCACACGTTTATATTATATTAACATCGTAACAATACGAATATGAAACTATTATTCTTCTGGTTATTTGTGTGGAATTAAAGTTTCTCTTGACAATACATTATGTTGTAACAGAAAACTGGGCTTTCAAACCAGAAAAGTGAAGTTCCATCTGCATGGAAATAATGCATTTTGTTAAGACAATGCTCAATACATGCCCAGAAATTGCGCTGTTTCTGGCCATTGCCATTGGCTATAGTATTGGAAAAATCCGCTTTGGTTCTTTCCAACTTGGTGGTGTAGCCGGGTCACTGCTTGCAGCAGTAGCGATCAGCCAGATTGGTGTTCACATTGATTCCGGCATCAAGGCTGTGCTGTTCGCACTCTTTATCTACGCTGTTGGTTTTCAGAGTGGCCCGCAGTTTTTCCGCTCACTCGGCCGACAATCCATGCGCGAAGTGCTTATGGCCGTTGTGCTGGCCGTAAGTGGGCTGCTGACCGTTGTCACGGTTGCCCGCATTTTCCATCTGGACAAAGGGCTGGCCGCAGGAATTGCCGCGGGTGGGCTTACCCAGTCCGCCATTATCGGAACTGCCAGTTCTGCTCTGGAAAAACTGGGCCTTCCTCTGGCTCAGGTGCAGCAGATGCAGGGGAACGTGGCTGTTGGGTATGCGGTGACCTATATTTTTGGCTCTCTGGGGCCAATTATCCTGTGTGTAAACGTCCTGCCATGGCTGACCAGACGCGGTATCCGCGAAGATGCATTAAAGGCCGAGGCTGCCCAAATGGGTGGCGTGCATATTTATGCCGATGGGGAACAGCCTGCACTGCCTGAGCTTGTTGGCCGTGTTTTTAGCGTTACCCACGCAGGGCAGTCTGTCAGCCAAATTGAGGGGGCTGCTGTTACAGTGGAGCAAATCCACCGCAATGGTAGCGCGCTGGGCTGGACGGCGGATACGCAGTTCGCCCAAGGCGATCATGTTCTTCTTTTTGGGCACCGGGCCGATGTTCTGGCAGCGGGTCAGGCGTTGGGTACGGAAGCACGCAATGCTGAGGACATGGACATTGTTATGGTCCGCCGTGACGTCTGCCTTTCCAATAAGGCATTTGTTGGCAAAACGGTGCCGCAATGCGTGCAGCTCCTCGCGGCCTCTGCGCGGCATGGTGTTTACCTGCTAGGCGTCAGCCGTGACGGCAAACCCATGAGCGTGACCGATGACCTGCACGCTGCATCGGGGGATATCGTATCCCTTTATGGCACCAGTCAGGATGTGCAGCGGGTTGCCGCACAACTGGGCCCTGTCCTGACCAAAAGTGTTAAAACCGATCTGGTTTTCCATGGCTGTGGTCTGGTTCTGGGCCTGTTGATTGGCATGTTTGTCGTGCGGATTGGCTCGGTTCCCCTTACTCTGGGTAGCGGGGGAGGGGCCTTGTTGTCCGGTCTGCTGTTTGGCTGGTACCAGAGCAAACACAGCAACAAGGGGAACATGCCCATGGCTTCGTCCTCCCTGCTTGTGGACCTTGGGCTTTCCGGCTTTGTGGCTGTAACCGGGTTGCAGACAGGCCAGCAGGCCGTGGCGACCATTATTGACCAAGGCGTAACCTTGTTCATGCTCGGTGTGGTTGTCACTCTTGTGCCACTTGTCCTGACCATGCTGTTCGGGCGCTATGTGCTGCGTTACGACAATACGGCCATTTTTGCCGGCGCTCTGGCTGGCTCACGCAGTGCCAACCCTGCCTTTGGCGAAGTGCTGAACAAAGCAGGCAATTCCGTTCCAACAACCCCCTTTGCCATTACCTATGCCGTGGCAAACGTGCTGCTGACCCTGCTGGGGCCGCTGGTTGTTGCTTTTTCCTGATTCCAGTTTTGAACCGTAAGCGAGCGAGAATACAATGGCTATTGATTACGCAAAATTCAAAAACCTCAGCCCCTTTGAGTTGAAGGACGAACTTATTCGTCTGGCCACCAGCCATACCGACCGCGCCATGCTCAATGCTGGCCGCGGCAACCCCAACTTTCTGGCAACACTTCCACGCTCCGCGTTTTTCCATCTGGGCCATTTTGCCGTTGCTGAATCTGAACTGTCTTTTTCCTACATGACAGCAGGGGTTGGCGGTCAGGCGCGCGTGCAAGGGATTGAGGAGCGGTTTGAACGCTTCCTTGCCGACAACCGCGACAAAAGCGGCATCTTCTTTCTGGGGCGCGCACTCAGCTACGTCCGTGACCAGATGGGCCTTAGCGCATCGGCTTTCCTGCATGAAATGGTGGAAGGTATTCTGGGCTGTAACTACCCAACCCCGCCACGCATGCTAAGCATGAGCGAGCAGATTGCAGGCCAGTATGTCCTGCGCGAAATGGTTGGCAGCGCCCTGCCTGTAGACAGCACGGATTTTTTTGCGACCGAAGGCGGCACAGCCGCCATGGCCTATATTTTTAATACGCTCAAGCAGAATGGTCTGGTTAAAAAAGGGGATAAGGTTGCCATTGGCCTTCCTGTATTCTCGCCCTACATCGAAATTCCCCAACTTGAGGAATACGGGCTGGAAGTTGTTTCCATCCACGCCGACCCGGATATGAACTGGCAGTACCCGACGGCTGAGTTGGAAAAACTGAAAGACCCGGCTGTTAAAATTTTCTTCTGCGTCAACCCCAGCAATCCGCCATCGGTCAAGATGGATGATGCCTCTCTGGAACTGATTGCCTCTATCGTCAAAAATGACCGTCCGGACCTGATGATCCTGACAGACGACGTATATGGCACCTTCGCAGATGACTTCCGCTCCCTGTATGCGGTGTGTCCGGCCAACACCATTCTGGTTTACTCTTTTTCCAAATATTTTGGCGCAACGGGCTGGCGTCTGGGCGTTATCGGCGTTCATAAAGACAATGCTATTGATGGCCTGCTTCGCGCTCTTCCTGCCAGCGCAAAAAAAGCCCTTGGCCGCCGCTATTCAAGCCTGACAACGGACACCGACGCCCTCAAGTTCATTGACCGTCTGGTCGCAGACAGCCGTGCAGTGGCCCTGAACCATACAGCTGGCCTGTCCACTCCCCAGCAGGTGCAGATGGTGCTGTTCGCGCTCTTTGCGCTCATGGACGAGCCCGGGCATTACAAAGCCTCGCTCAAGGCGGTTATCCGCCGCCGTGAAGCAACGCTTTACCGGGAACTGGGTGTAAAACCCAAAGAAGATGCCAACGCTGTTGATTACTACACGCTCCTTGACCTGGAGACTGTGGCCCGTGAGCTTTATGACAAAAAGTTTGCCAAATGGATGCTCAAACGTGCCAGCACAGGGGAAATGCTGTTCCGGATCGCGGACGAAACCGGGATTGTGCTGCTGCCGGGCGAAGGCTTTGGCGTGCAAAAACCTGCAGCACGTGCCTCTTTGGCAAACCTGAGCGAATATCAGTACGCTGCCATCGGTCGCTCCTTGCGGAAAATGGCGGATGAATATTATCAGGAGTTCATGAAATCTGAGGCATAAGAGCCTTAAGAATCTGATCGTAGAGTTTTAAAACCTACCATCGGTTGCAAGTCTGAATTTTTTGAATGGCGCGAGGCATTTTTGCTTCGCGCCATTTATTTTATCCGCTGTAAAAAATGCCTGCGGGTCCTATTGCGCTATCCTGCCCCCTACATGGCCCCATAGCGCTTTGAGTAAAGTATAATTTAAGGGGAAATAGAGAATGTCTATATATAGGTAAATATAGACATTCGCCATATTTATAAAGTTCCGTGCCAAATGGGCACGGATATGTATGCATTTCTGCCACAGTCCCGCCAATTTATGCAAAAAACAGCAAAAGCTGTGTGAATACGTGCCAAAGTGTGATCCGGATCAATGCTTGGTTGCGTAAAGCATATATACAGGATGCGTATTACTGTTTCTTTACAAAACCGGGATGATACAGATGGCTCTGGGGCGCAGAGAGTTTTTAAAGGGTGCAGGCACTTGCGTTGGGGGAGCCAGCGCCATTGCCCTTGGCTTTGCTCCTCCATCGGCTTTTGCGCAGGAAACACGCCAGTATAAATTGCTGCGCGCGAAAGAGACGCGCAACAATTGCACATACTGTTCTGTTGGCTGCGGGCTGCTCATGTATTCTCTGGGCGATGGTGCAAAAAATGCCAAACCCAGCATCTTTCACATTGAAGGCGATCCGGACCATCCGGTCAGCCGTGGTTCGCTCTGCCCAAAAGGGGCCGGACTTGTTGACTTTATCCACAGCGATGGCCGCCTGCTTTACCCATCCCACCGTGCCCCGGGCAGTAAGGAATGGACGCGGATTACTTGGGACGAGGCCACGGACCGCATAGCGCGTCTGCTCAAGGATGACCGCGACAAAAACTTTATCGAGAAGAACGAAAAAGGCGAAACCGTTAATCGCTGGCTCAGCACTGGTATGCTGGCGTCCTCCGCCGCTAGCAACGAAACAGGGCTGCTTGATTTCAAGTTTGCGCGGTCCATGGGCATACTGGCGTTGGACTGTCAGGCACGGCTGTGCCATGGCCCCACGGTTTCCGCTCTGGCCCCCACCCTTGGCCGCGGCGCCATGACCAACAACTGGGTGGATATTAAAAACGCCAACGTTGTGCTGATCATGGGGGGCAACCCCGCGGAAGCCCACCCGGTTGGTTTTAAATGGGTAATGGAAGCCAAAATCCGCAATGGCGCCAAGGTTATGGTCGTGGACCCACGCTTTAACCGTAGTGCGGCCGTGGCTGATTTTTACGCCCCCATCCGGGCGGGGTCAGACGGTGCTTTTTTGTTGGGGGTGATTAATTACCTCCTCACGCATGATCAGATCCAGCATGACTATGTTAAATCCTATACCAATGCGCCCTTTGTTGTGCGCGAGGACTTTAACTTCCATGAAGGGCTTTTTAGCGGGTACGATGCGGAAAAGCGGAGCTATGACAAGTCCTCGTGGGCATATGAGCGCGATGCACAGGGATATGCAGTTGTTGACCCAACACTCCAGAACCCGCGTTGCGTCATTAACCTGCTGCGCCAGCATGCCTCGCGGTACACACCAGATGTTGTGGCCCAGATTACTGGCACCCCCGAAAAAGACTTTCTACATGTCTGCGAAACTCTGGCAGCCACCAGTGCCCCGGACCTGACCTCGACAATCCTGTTCGCACTTGGCTGGACCCACCATACCAACGGCACGCAGATCATTCGTACAGCCGCCATGATCCAGCTTCTGCTGGGCAATGTTGGCATGGCCGGGGGCGGGCTGAATGCCCTGCGCGGGCATTCCAACATTCAGGGCTATACCGACCTGGGCCTGCTGTCGCTCCGTCTGCCGGGGTATATGAACCTCCCCAAGGACAGCCAGCAGACGCTGGATACGTACCTTCAGGCGGTAACCCCCCATGCGGATGAGCCGGGGCAGGTCAATTACTGGCATAACACCCCCAAGTTTTTTGTCAGCCTGATGAAAACCCTGTGGGGTGAGCACGCAACCCTTGCAAACAACTGGGGCTATGACTGGCTGCCAAAATGGGACCGCAGCTACGACATGCTGGCCTATTTTGAAATGATGCATCAGGGCAAGGTAAACGGCTATATTGCACAGGGCTTTAACCCCCTTGCGGCCATGCCGGACAAGAACCGCATGCGCGAAGCCCTGTCCAAGCTCCGCTTTCTGGTCACTATGGACCCGCTCGATACCGAGACATCCAACTTCTGGCAGAATGAGGGTGCTTATAACGACGCCAAACCAGAAGACATTCAGACAGAAGTCTTCCGTCTGCCTGCATCGTGCTTTGCGGAGGAAAACGGTTCCATCGTCAATTCAGCACGCTGGTTGCAATGGCACTTTGAAGGCGCCAAACCACCCGGTGATGCATGGAATGACGGGCACATTATTGGCACCATCTTTACCAAACTCAGGGCGCTGTATGCAAAGGAAGGCGGCACATGCCCCGAACCTGTGCTGAACATGCAGTGGAATTACAGGGACCCAGAAGACCCCACGCCAGAGGAAGTCGCCAAGGAAGCCAATGGTTACGCACTGGCCGACATAACGGATGACAAAGGCAAGGTTGTGGTCCGGCGTGGTGAGTTGCTGCCTGATTTTTCGGTCATGAAGGATGATGGCAGCACTGCCAGCTACTGCTGGATTTTTGCGGGATCTTGGACGCAGGCTGGCAACCAGATGGCCAGACGGGACAATACAGATACGGGGCTGGGCAACACGCCCGGTTGGGCATGGGCATGGCCTGCCAACCGCCGCATTCTGTATAACCGCGCATCGCTGGATGTGCAGGGTAAGCCGTGGGACCCCAAACGGCAGATTATCGCATGGGACGGGCAACGCTGGAGTGGGGCTGATGTGCCAGATTACCCAGTAACATCCCCGCCCAATAGCGGCGTTGGTCCCTATATCATGCATAGTGAAGGGGTTGGCCTGTTGTTCGCAGGGGGAGATAAACTGGCCGATGGGCCTTTCCCCGAACATTATGAACCGACCGAAACACCGGTTCTGGCCTCCGCACTGGGCAAAACGGCACTCCGCAACCCTGCGGCCCGCTTTTATGCGGACGAAAAACCCCGCATGGGTGATCCAGCCCAGTACCCCTATGTGGCGACCACCTATTCCATTACGGAGTTGTTCCGGCACTGGACAAAGCATTCCCGGATCAATGCCATTATGCAGCCCGAACAGTTTGTGGAAATTGGCGACAAACTGGCAGGCAAGCTCGGTATTAACGCTGGCGACATGGTGCGCGTATCCTCCCATCGTGGACATATCGAGGCCAAGGCCGTTGTGACCAAGCGGCTTAAGCGACTGAATGTTATGGGTAAGGATCTGGATCAGGTGGGTGTGCCCTGCCACTGGGGCTTTAAAGGGGCGACCCAAAAGGGATATCTGGCCAATACCCTAACCCCCGCCATTGGGGACGCCAACTCCCAGACGCCGGAGTTCAAAGCTTTTCTTGTCAATGTTGAGAAGGTCTGAGGTGCGCTGATGGGTATGCAGTCACAAGACATTATCCGCCGCTCCGCCACCAATGGACTGACGCCGCTACCACAAGCCCGCAGTCATGAGCAGGAAGTGGCCAAACTGATAGACGTCTCCCTTTGCACCGGGTGCAAAGGGTGTCAGGTCGCCTGTTCGGAATGGAATGATCTGCGCGATGAGGTCGGGCATAACGTGGGGGTCTATGACAACCCCGCCAACCTGACCGCCGAGACATGGACCGTTATCCGTTTTGATGAGCGAGAGGACGAAGCCGGCAAGCTGGAATGGCTCCTACGCAAGGAAGGCTGCATGCACTGCGCCGACCCGGGGTGCCTGAAGGCCTGCCCAAGCCCGGGTGCCATCTTGCAGTTTGCAAATGGTATTGTCGATTTTCAGTCCGAGCAGTGCATAGGGTGCGGCTACTGTATAGCAGGGTGTCCGTTTGACATTCCGCGCATCAGCCAAAAGGACAATCGGGCGTATAAATGCACACTTTGTGCAGACCGGGTTGCCGTAGGGCAGGAACCTGCCTGCGTAAAAACCTGCCCGACAGGCGCAATCACTTTCGGCTCCAAGGCCGAGATGAAAGACCTTGCTGCCACACGGGTTGAAGAGCTTAAGGGCCGCGGGCATGACGGGGCAGGGCTGTATGACCCGGCAGGGGTTGGGGGCACGCATGTCATGTATGTTCTCACCCATGCTGACCAGCCCAGCCTGTACCACCGCTTACCTGATGCCCCGCAAGTGAGCACCGTGGTGCGTGGGTGGAAAGAATGGCTTAAACCCGTTGGTGCGCTAGGTTTCATCGCAACGCTGGCGGGTGCATTTGTCCATTACATGGGTGTGGGTGCGAACACCACGGACGAAACACCCCCGCATGAGCCTGAAAAAGAACTGGAAGATGCAGGGCAGGGCCCGAACGATAACGGGAAGGATGCGTAATGGATAACAGCAATCTGGTCTTACGTACCAAGCTCATTGACCGCATGTTCCACTGGAGCATGGTGTCCTGCTTTACGCTGGTTGCACTTTCGGGGCTTTCCTGGTTTTTCCCCAGCCTGAATTGGCTGGGCTATGTGCTTGGCCCGCCCCAGTTGGCCCGTGTGTTGCACCCCTTTTTGGGTATTGCCGTTTTTGGGTTGCTGATGTGCATGTTTGTTCGTTTTGTACACCACAACCTTTTTGTTCGCACGGACCTGACATGGTTTAAGCATATTGTGGATGTGCTGCTGAACAAGCATGGACAGAAACTCCAGATCGGCAAATACAATGCCGGGCAGAAAATCCTGTTCTGGGGGATCATGTCCCTGATCAGCCTGCTGTTTGTCAGTGGATTGATGATCTGGCGTGCCTACTTTGCAGAACTTTTCCCCATTCCCGTGCTTCGTCTGGCTCTTCTGGCGCATTCCGTTGCCGGGCTGGCTCTGATCTTGCTGGTTATCGGGCACATTTACATGGGTATCTGGGTCCGTGGTTCCATTGGCGGTATGATCAGCGGTTACGTTTCCCGCGCATGGGCAAGACAGCACCATGACCGCTGGTATGAGGAAGAAGTGGCTCCCACCAAACCTCTGCCCACCAAAAGGCATGGCTGATGTTGCATTCGTCCGACATTGTTGCGCCAGACAAACGCACACCCGGCGTGAGTGCGATTGATCCTGCCATTTTTCCTGTGTTGGACAAGCTTTATGCCCGCCGCATCAAGCAATTGACCGCACAGGCTGAACTTTTGGGAGAAAACGGGGAGTATTTTCGTTTTCTTGCGCGGCTGGTGCAACTCCAGCAGCAAATGCTGGAGCAAAACCCCATTGGCCGGGATGATGCTGAGGCCATTCATGCGCTGCTCGGCCAAAAGCTGGAAGGCGCACCGCTTGAAAGCACTCTTTCAAGCATACCGTGCTGGCAGGGTGCCTTTGCGACCCTGAGCGAGCAACTTGCCCCCATGCTCCCACAGGCAATGGGGGATAAACTGCACGAACTATCCTCCGATAAGGGCAAACTTGCTCAGGCAGCGGCACATCTTTTGCGTTGTGACTACTCTATGGTTAACGCAGGTGTTGCCGTTGTGGTATGGGCAGCACTTTCCACCTGCTGGGCTCAGGCTGTCTCCCTTTTGCAAGATCAGGAGATTGTGCAGCCTACGGCGGATGCGGTTTGCTGCCCCTGTTGCCAAGCACCAGCGGTTGCAAGTCTGGTGCTTGGGGGCGGGCGTGAAGGACTGCGCTATCTCCAGTGCAGCCTGTGCGAAGTGCGCTGGCATAGGGTACGGGCTGTGTGCGTAGACTGTGGCGCAAGTGGGCAGATTGACCATTGGACATTGGACGACGCCAAATCCGCTATTCAGATTGAAACTTGCGGTGACTGCAAAAGTTATATCAAATCATTCCGTCTGGATTACAATCCGGAACTGGAAGCCATGGCGGATGATCTGGCCAGCCTCTCGCTGGACTCAGCTATAGAGGCAGAAGGCTTTACACGTATCGGGCTGAATCCGTTTTCCTTCCCTGCATAACGCGATCATGGACTGTAACGTGCATTTACCACGCTCAACGGCCGTTATTGAAAAAACACCTGTTCCATCCATGGTTGACTACGATTGCGCGCAGGCCATTCTGTCGGCTCTGGCGGAAACGCTGCACGTTCCAGAAATTGAATATATCCAACCATCTCAGGCCGCTGGCCGCATTCTGGCCAGAGACCTGCACGCCGTAACGCCACGGCCGGAAGCCGATATTTCCGCCATGGACGGATATGCTTTTTGCTGCGCGGATATTGCGACAACAGACCAACACCACGCCACCATTTTACTTAAGGACTATATTGTAGCCGGGGACCAGCCAGAGCCACATCACAAAGGCACTGCGGCCACTATCCTGACCGGCGCACGCCTGCCCGTGGGGGCAGATTGCGTTATAGCCCGCGAACGCGTTGAAATAAGCAATGGCATGCTTCGTTTTGCCGTGGCCGACATGGCGGTAGGGAAAAATATCCGCCGCGCAGGTGAGGAGTTTACCGCAGGGCTTACCCTGCTCAATGCTGGACAAAAACTGGACTGGCGGCACATTGCCCTGTTGGCCAGCCAAAACATACAGCAGTTGGCTGTTTACAAACCATGCCGGGTTGGCGTGCTGGGCAACGGTGCAGAATTTGCAGCCGACGCGCAGGATAGCAGGGCGGAAATTAATACCCCCATGTTAAGTGCCATGCTGGCAGGCATGGGCGTGCAGGTTGTCCGCCATGTTGTTGGCTCCGATAGCCAGCAGGACCTGCTGGATGCAGTTGTCGCACTGGCAACACAGTCAGATATACTCATAACCACGGGTGGTATCTCCGTCGGGCAGACAGACAATGTCTTACCCGTTATGGAGCAGCTTGGGGCTTCCTGCGTGTTCCGGCGGGCTAAGATACGGCCGGGAAAGCCTTTTACGGTTATGCTCTTGGGTAAAAAACCTGTTTTTTGCCTTCCCGGCAATCCGGGGGCTGCGGCACTATGTGCTCAGGTTTTTGTCATGCCATTTTTGCATGCATTGACCGGCGCACACCCCAGACAGAGCACACCACCGCTTATTAGCGGGCGCAGCAGTTTTTCTTTTTCATCTCCGGCGGATGCAACGTGCTTTGTGCCCGTGCGCTATGCGCAAAGTGGCAAGGAGGGCGTTTTTTCTCTGGTTCCATCGCAGGGGTCCTCTGATGTGCTCTGTTTTTCGCACTCCTCTGGCATTTTGCGCATTCCTGCGGGGGCGGCATTGAATGTAGGTGACTGGTGTGCGGCAACGCCATTTGGCACACCATAAAAGCCGTTTTGCTCAGAGCTATTTTTTAGATGTCCACAAAAACGCATTTTTTTGAATGTAGCGGGCAACACCTTCGGTGTCATCCACGCAAAATACTGTTTTAGCCTTAGTCCCATCCTGTAGCGGTAGGGTGTCTGTGGCAACAGCCTGTATCTGAGGTGTATTTGTAAAAAGAGGGGGTTTGCCGGTGCACGCACGCCAGACTTCCATGCAGGCAGGAACCTCAGCATGAAAGCCTTCAACCAAGATCAGATCGACCGGCTGCATAGCCTCAACCAGTTCGTCCAGCATGGGGGGGGCTGCACTCTGGTGTTGCAAAACCCAGCGCGTGGGCGTTGCCAGCATAACCTCGGCAGCTCCGTTTTCCCTGTGCTGAAACGTGTCTTTGCCCGGTGTATCCATATCCACACCGTGGTGGGTATGCTTGATTGTGGAAACACATAGCCCATTTTGACGAAAAAATGGAATAAGGCGGCTAATTAGGTGTGTTTTACCCGAACCACTCCGTCCTATAATGCCAAATATCGGTTGTTCGCGATGAAAGCGCATAAAAAGCAGACCACCCTATGCCGCATTAAAGAGAGCCGTTGATTTTTAGTAAGACTAACGCACAATAACCAGCATAAACAGACAGAGACATCATTGAGCATGCGGCACACACTTAAAATAGCAGGGCTGGTGTTGGCTGGCGGGCAGGGAAGCCGGATGCGCTATGCTGACAAGGCGTTTATGAACCTTGATAACCGTCCCTGCATTGACTGGGTTATAACCCGCCTTACGGAACAATGCTCGGCCATTGCCATTAGTGCCAATGGCAATGGCCAAAGATTTGCCACATGGAACTACCCTGTTCTTGCGGATACGTACCACAATGTAGGCCCCCTTGCCGGGTTGCTGAGTGGCCTTGAATGGGCAGAGGCCGCAGGGTTTGACGTGCTCCTGAGTGTGCCCGTGGACACACCATGTATCCCGCCTGATCTGGCCCAAGCCTTGCTGCCATCCCCGTCTTACGCCACCTATGCGCAGCAGGAGCACGCGCTGGTCGCACTATGGCCTGTTTGTGCTGCCCGTGCGCTTTTGGCCGCACAGTTGGCAGGTATTACAGAGCAGAACAGGCGGCAGAATACACGGGTGTGCACACTGGCGCAGGCACTGGGTGCACACCCGGTAGATTTTTCGTCTTCAAGCCCCTTTGACCCATTTATGAATATCAACACACCTGAAGATCTGCTGGCAGTGCAGGCGTTCTGGCCCACCCGGGGAGGGGGTAACACGTATGGAGAGTGATCAAGCTCTGCTACCCATCTCCACAACCAGCCAGGTGGTGCGGGCGACATGGCATGCACCCTCTGATACGTCCCCAACACTGAGCGAAGAAACCCTTCGTCTAGCCGAAGAAGTGCCTTTGGCTCTGGTTTATAACGGTCTGGAATATGCCGTTATGATGGTAACACCATGCGATATTGCTGATTTTGTAACGGGTTTTTCCATAACCGAAGGCATTGTGCAAAGCGGTTCTGACATCCGGCAGGTTAGCGTATCCTCTGTCGGTGGTGGGTTGCAGGCAGATATCCGTGTTAGTGCCGATGCACTCCGTACTGTGCTGGGCCGCAGCCGCCGCCCCATTGCAGGGCGTACCGGGTGTGGTATTTGTGGCTCCGACATGCAGAGCGTTCTCAAACGTGCGTCCAATACCGTTCAGCCTTACCAGCCAGAATTTTCTGCCATACGTTTTGCCCTGACCAACCTGCGCCGGCATCAGGTGCTTAATGCGGGCATTGGTATGCTCCATGCTGCGGCGTGGTGTGGCACTGATGGCAAGATAACCTCACTCCGCGAAGATGTGGGGCGGCACAATGCGCTGGATAAGCTGATAGGGCATAGTGTGAAAAATGGGGTAGATTTTGCAGACGGGTTTGGCCTACTGACCAGCCGCTGCTCTTACGAAATGGCGACAAAAGCCATTGTGGCAGGTATGCGCGCACTTGTCTCTCTCTCTGCTCCCACGGCTCTGGCTTTGAGAACAGCGCAGCAGGCGGGGTTAACCCTTATCTCCCCCGCCAAGCCGGAAAATATCTGTGTTTTGCCCACATCATTTGAACAGCCCTGATAATACAGGCAGCCTCAAACCAGACACGTAGCAAACCCGCAATCAGGGCATCTGGGAGGCAGCAGGGGCTGTAATGGG
This sequence comes from Acetobacter sp., assembly GCA_047719095.1. Classification (GTDB taxonomy): domain Bacteria; phylum Pseudomonadota; class Alphaproteobacteria; order Acetobacterales; family Acetobacteraceae; genus Acetobacter. The sequence continues at coordinate 16,988 of JBDNSL010000006.1, read as the reverse complement.
CATTTTGGCAACCAGATAAGGTGGTTTACGCATGTCCTGCCCAGCATGCAGGCGGGGCAGGCGGCTCCATTGCCCCAGAACAACATAGACAGCCTGCCGGTCCGCAAAAATACCATCTGGCCAGACAAACCGTGGGTCGGAAGCAATCAGATCAAACGTGCCATCGAGGTTACGACGGAACACGGCATCATGGTCTGCGGCCGTTGTGTAAATCCGGTTCCATGGATCTGTTGCCAGTCCATCGGCAGCCCCTTTTTCCCCCTCATCCACAACGGACGAGGCAAGTTGTTCGGAACTGACAGTAAAATCGGCCAGTTTATCCGTTGGCAGGCTATAAAGCCGCCGACTGGCCAAAGGCGCGTAATAAACTCGTGAGGAGTCAGCCGACAGGGTAATGCCATCAGCCCCCCCGGCGGGAAATGTCGGGTGTGCAGGATCGTAATGCAGGACACGCCCATCCAGCACAGTCTGGTAGCCGGTATCTGGTAGAACGGAGACAGTGTTTTCCAGCACCCGGCGTTGCTGGCCCGTAGCAAGGTCCACCACCACCAAAGCCGGATGACCATCAAACGAACTATCCGTTATATAGGCCATACCTTTTGCCCCATGGGTCAGATCAATACGCAGATCATTCATATGGCTTTGGGGGCGCAGTGCAGCGTTCAGGACGACATTGGCCAGAACCTGACCTGTTGCAGGGTTAAACCCCACAACTTTAGCACCCCCTGCAGGAATGGGCTGGCCCTTGATTTTGCCGTCATCAATAACCCACAAATTACCAGCCGTATCGGTTGTCATCCCATGTGGAGAGATCAGCCGGGTTTGAGGCTTTCCCGCAGAGGAGGCCGCAAAAGCGGGTGTGGGGAAGGGGATCAGATGTCCATCTTTCCACTCTGCCAGCACTGGGCCCGTATGGTCACCATCATGTTTGGGGAATGTCAGGAATAACCGCCCGTCCACCACGGCAATACCAGATGGGTCAGGTGCTGTTATGCTGGCAATAATCTGGACCTGACCAGTTGCGCCAAAAGCCGGGTCCTGATTAGTGGTTATGGGAGCAGCAAAGACCTGAGGAACAGCCAGAACCCCTGCTAATAAACCAGCAACCAGTACGGTTGATCGAACTTTATGCATGTCGGCTTCCAATCATCTTTGTATCGTCTCAAATTCACACGTCAGGGTGCGGCATGTTCTGCCTCAACAGGCACCGGGCCTGCCACGGCTGAGCCATTTTCCCATGTTTCCACCACACGCTCGGCATCAGCAATGGCTGCGGCAGGGTTGCCTGCCACCACCACAAGGTCCGCTCTTTTACCGGGGGCAACAACACCTCGGTCATGCAGGTCTAAGAGAGAGGCAGCCTCCTGTGTGGCAATGTGCAAGGCTTGCAGGGGGGGAAGGCCCGCCTGCACCATAAGGGCCAGTTCCCGGTGCTCTGCAACGCCGGGAACCCGCAGGGGGGTTGCGCCGCTGTCAGTGCCAAAGCCTATTTTGACGCCGGAATCCCACAATGTTTTCAGGTTTTGCAGGTTCATGGCCAAAGACGTGCGAGCAAATTCTGCCTTTGCCCCTGTTTTGTTATCCCGCTGCCATGTGGGGGAGTTAACCTGCTGATATAACGGTTGGGATAACCCGGCCACTATAAACGGGGTGTGTACCCATGCGGGTTGGTCCGCCCATGCTGTTGTGGCCTCATCCAGTTCCAGTGTTGGAATGTACCAGATGCCCCGATCTTTGAGTGTTTGCACAAAAGATGGCGGAACCGGTTTGTCACGCACGCCGTGTGCCAGAATATCAACCCCACTTTCCACGACACGCTGAGCATCATCAAGGTCATGAATATGTGCGGCCACCCGCAGGTGTTTTTTATGCGCCTCATCCACCACCGCTTTTATAATGGCGGGGTCCATTTTAACGGGTAGAGAGTGGTCAAAGTCATCAACCCAGATTTTAATCAGGTCCGTGCCTTCGGCTGCCATTGCATCCACATTCTGCCGGGCCTGCTCTGGAGTATGCGGCCTGAAAAGCTGGTCTGCTGCGACATTTACAGGGGGCGCGCCCCGCGGCACGCCAATACCCTGGTCAACACCAAACAGGTCCGTAGGCAGCAAGCCCATATGGGCATCCTTGCGTAGGGGGTCAAAAACCCCCGGCACGTTATTGCCCAGAGCGGTAACGGTTGTCACACCGTAGCGTCGGTATTGCGCAAGTTCGGAGGTAATCGTATCCGCAGTGTAAAACTGTGGTCCTGTAAGAACACCCTGCAACTGGCCAACATGGCTGTGGTCGGAAATAAGACCGGGCAGGACACTCATACCCGACCTGTCCATGACCTGAGCGTGTGCAGGCACTGGTATATCCCGCCCAACCGCCACAATCACTCCGTCCTGCATAACAACGGTTCCGTTTTCCACTGCTGGCGCGCCCGTGCCATCTATGATCCGGATATGGGTCAGGGCCACCGGCACGGTTTGTGCATCCGCCAGAACCGGAAGGCCCATAAGGAGTGAAATGCCTAGAACTGCGGGTTTCATACTGTTCTCCATATCTGTTGTGTTCTAGTCCGCTATTGCTGCAGCACGTTCATGCCATGCCAGTCGGGCCGACAGTAAAAGCCCGCCCAGCCCGGCCCCACTACCGACCAGAAAAACGGCACCATCGCCTGCCCATTGTGCCAAAAGGCCTGTCAGCGGCCCGGTTGCCCCGTATGCAAGGTCCTGAAAAGCGGCAAAACCGCCCATGGCAGTGCCCCGCATCTGTGGAGAGACACGCCTGACGACCTCCACCCCCATGGCGGGGAAAATCATGGAGCAGCCACAACCGGTCAAAAAAGCCCCAGCCAGAGCAACAGTCGGGCTGGGAGCCAGCCACAGCAAAATCTGCCCGCCTGTTTCCACACCCATGGAAATAAATGCCACGCGCGCACCACCCAGCCTGTCTGGCAGATGGCTGCACAGAATGCGGACCAGCACAAAAGCCACACCAAAAAATGTCAGCCCCATGGCGGCATGCGGCCAGTGCCTGTGCAAGAACATAAGCGGCATAAACGCACCAATGGCGGCAAAGCCGATACCTTGAAAAAAGACCACCAGCCCAAGGTCGGAAATTTTGTTGATAATCCGGCTAACTGGCTGCCGCTCCCCTCCATGCGGTGGCACCGCTACAACAGGGGATGCCATAACAAACCCCAGCAGGGGTGTTGCCGTGCAGGCAAGGGCGACCAGTAAATACCCCCCCTGATTGTAAAGGGTCAGCCCTATTGGGCTACCCGCTGCCAGCGAGCCATACATGCCCATACCCACAACGGAGAGCACCCGCCCCGAGCGCTGGTGGCCCATAAGACCAATACCCCACGCCAGCAGCCCCACAACGGTCAGGCTTTCGCCCAGTCCCAGCGTCAGGCGCGCAAGCATCAGCATAGCAAAAGCGGGCCACGGGGTTGCCATCCACGGAACTGCGGTACTGAGCACGCCACTCAGGACATAAAAAACCAAGCCAGACAGCATGCAGCGCTTGCCACCTTTATGGTCGGCCAAGCGGCCTGCAAACCCGCGTGTGACAATAGTGGAAACAAATGCAACCCCAACCGCCAGCCCCGCAAGGGCATTGCCCATATGCAAGGATGTCGCGACATAAACCGAGGTTGTCGGCATGGACATGGCAACAGCAAGGTAAGACAGGAACAATGCCACAGCCAGCCAGACCAGCAAATGCGGTGCCTTGTCCTGAGTTGCTGCGGGAGTGCTGGGCATAAGGTTCCAGCTCCTTTAAAATGCGCAGCCAAGAGATACACCGTGCTCATGCACGGCTCTTAACATTACTCAGGAATTGGCCAGACCAGCCTTTTTGCCAAGACCTTAGGCCATGACAATACTGTGAGGGCAGGGGCCAACACGCCCCCAAAGCCCCATATTCGTTCCGGTTGTGGGTATGCTGCACCCCGGTGTGCAGCATAGAATGGCCCGGCTTACGCCAGATTACACGCCAAGGCGTGCCTTGCGGGGGGCGAGCAGCCTGAACAACGGCCCGGTCAGGGTTGTGGAAATAACGGCCAGCACCATGAGGGAAGCAAACCCGAAGTCTGACAGCATGCCCTGACCGTGTAGAATGGTCGCGGCAACAATTTCCATCAATCCCTTGCACTGGAGAAGGGCACCAACCCCCAGTGCCTGCCGTGGTTTAAGCCCTGCTGCCGGAGGATAGATGTAAACAGCCGCAATTTTGGTCACCATGGAAATAACAACCAGCGACAGGGACGCCACAACCGATGGCCATGTCAGTGCATCGCCATTGATATGGAGCCCGCTATGGCCAAAGAACATGGGGGCAAACCAGATCAGGGCGAATGTTCCAACCCCTTCCACCGGCAGGCGCCGCACCCAACTGGGGGGCATAATAGCACCGGCAAAATAGGCGCCGATCAACTCATGCAAACCAAGCTGCATACTGGCCCATGACCCGGCTGCCAGATAAACCGGCACGGCAAGCCAGATAACCACCAAAGGAGGGTGCCGAAAATGGCGGGAGGCCCAGTAGCCCGCAGCCGCCAGCCCCACCAACAAAACAATGGCAAGCAGTTCAAGCCCCGTCCAACCATGCAGGGAGGCAGAGCCACGGGCCGCAAACTGGAGTGCCGCCAGCCCCACCCACAAAGCCGCATCATCCACAACGGCCAGCTTGAGTGCGAGCTGCCCCAGTGGCCTTTGAGCAACATCAAGCTCGCGCACAACGCCAATCAGAACAGGCAGTGCACTTACAGCAATACAAAGGCCAATGGAGGCCGCGGCTACCAGAGGGGTCGCGTCTGGGGCTTTCCAGCCATGCAGGTGCAGAAAAACGGTGTAGGCCAGAAACGAGCCAACCAGAAAAGGAAGGCCAAGTGCAACTGCCGCCCCACCAAAAAGGCGTCCTATTGTGGGTTGGGCAAAATCCTGCCCCGATGGTTCACCCCCCGGATGCTGCCACATTTCCAGGCCCGCAGTAAAAGCAAGAACCAGCACGGCAACCCAGCCAATGTTATTCCCATAAACCGAGGGAATGCCCATTTGCTGGACAGGAACATGCCATACCGCAAGGGCTATACCGACAAGGATGGGCAACACGGCTATTGGCAGCGCTTTATGCAGGAGCCGCCACAAAGCCCATGGAAAAAAAACAAAAATTGCGGCGTCGGTCAAAAGCGCTGTCAAATTTGCCATATTGCGTCCTTTTTATTGAATTTTATCCCTTGTAACGGATTACCTGCACGATATGCAAGTTTTGCATGCCTGCGTGCTGTTTATTCATAGCCGTCATAGCTTTGTGGCCCCCTTGCAATAAGATGTATTTAATTGACACCTTAATGCATGAGGATTACTTAAGGTGTCTGTATTTTACATCTTTTGGATAGGCCCCATGAGCACCACCCTTGATGACAAAACCCGGACAATTGTTTCTGCCTGTGTTCCTGCGCTGGAGGCACATGGCCTGAGCATAACGCAAGAAATGTACCGCAGGCTTTTATCCAAGCCTGAAATTCGTGATTTATTTAACATGTCACACCAAAAAGATGGCGAACAGCCCAAGGCGCTCGCACTCGCTGTGCTGGCTTATGCACGCAATATCAACAACCTGAGCGCTCTTGGCGGTATGGTTGAGCGCATTGCAGAAAAACATGTCGGCCTGAACATTCTACCCGAACACTACCCCCTTGTTGGAGAGGCGCTGCTAGGCGCTATCGCCCATGTGCTTGGAGATGCCGCAACACCAGAAATTATGGAAGCATGGGGAAATGCCTACTGGTTCTTAGCCGACATCCTGATCGGTCGGGAAAAACAGATCTACCACGCCCATGCAACAACACCGGGGGGATGGACCGGGTGGCGCAAGTTTACCGTGCGCGCCATTGTTGTTCAAAGCAGCACAATCCGATCGTTTGAGCTGGTTCCCTCCGACAATAACCCCGTTATGCCCCACCAGCCCGGCCAGTATCTGAGCTTCAAGCTCGATATTGCCGAGCATGGGTCCCAGCGCCGCAATTACAGTATTTCATCTGCACCAGCATCGGACCATTACCGCGTGAGCATTCGCAAGGCAGAAGGCGGATTGGTCTCCACATGGTTCCATGACACGGTCCGTGAAGGGGATGAACTTCTGGTGTCTGCTCCAGCGGGTGAATTTGTCTGCACCCCCGCACAGGGTGCCAAAACCATGTTCATCAGTGCAGGCATCGGCCTGACACCTTTTATGTCTGCCCTTGGGGTTGCAGGCCAACAGGCACATGGCCCTATCCACTTCGTACACGCAACACATGCCCCCGCAGTGCAGGCATTTGCACCTTATGTGCAGGACCTTGCCGCCAAAGGCGTTATCACAGCCGACATTTTTTACAGCACGGAGCGGCCTGCGGCCCCCCCCTCCACACCGGGACTTAACCTGCATACCGGGCGTATCACTGCGGCATGGCTGGCAACCCAAATTACGCCCGACACACACTACTGGGTCTGTGGGCCAGACCAGTTCATGCGCGACATGATAACTGGCCTTAAGGCTTTGGGGGTTGCGCCCGCCCATATCCATTACGAGTTCTTTGGCTCGGCCTCCGATGCCGAGTTGCTGTCCGCAGCATAACCTGCCACGCCAGAACACGCATACCAAAATACAGGAACAAGCGGGCCCCCCCCACAGCTGGGGGGGGCCCCCATGCCCGATGGTGGGGTATTGGGGTTGTTTGGACTTGGGGTGGGGACGCGTGGCCGAAACATGTGGGATATTA
>JBDNSL010000006.1:0-10224 GCA_047719095.1 Acetobacter sp. | reverse complement strand
GCGCTTACGCTCTGGGGGGTGGGGCGCGCCAGCTAACACCCCCCCCCCAACCCCCCCCAAAAAAAAAACCGCACACCGGGGCCCCCCCACCTTGTGGGGGGGGGGCCCCGCTTGCCGTATGGTGGCTTAAGGGGTTTGTTTGCACTTGGGTTGCTCAGGCTTGCCCTAAAGTGCGGGCAATTTGGCCTATACCAAAATTATAAGGAGAATTATAAATAAACATAATAAATTGAAAATTTATTACCGTTCTCTTTTTGATAATATGATATTTGCCACGCACGTAAAAAGTAATTAGATAGCGTTTATCGCTCTGTTGCATAAGGGCGAAGGTTAAAACCAACAGCCTGAAGCCTGATTTATTCAGCAGGGACATGAAACATGAACAAGAATACAAAAGAAGTTTTTTTGTGGGTTTCGGCATTTGTTCTCGTGGGTGGAGCTATGTGGGGTGGGTCAATCCTTCTACATAACTACCGCCAGCAGCAATGGGACCAGTTTGTGATTGAACACCATTGCGTTATTACCGGAACACAGACATCGAACAGCTTTTTTACATCGGATCAGACAATCTATCAGTGCGATAATACTGGTATTTATTATCGCAATAAATGAAATTTTTTGAATACTCTCAACTCAGGGAAGACTTAAATAACCCGTTGGGGGAGAGCAAAATACCCATCATGGGTGCTGCGACAAAAAAGTGGATGTAGCCATCCGCCTTTGCTGGCTGCACTCCTCGGCCATAAAGTCGAGCAGGCTCCTTACTGCTGGCATAACCCCTTTGCGAGATGGAAAGACCGCGTGCACAATACCCGCACGTGGCGTCCATTGCGGTAGGGTCTGAACCAGCCGCCCGGCCTCCACATCTTTCCAGACCATAATGGTGGGCAGTTGCACAACACCAACGCCAGCCAATGCCGCCTCCCGCAGAACAGCCATATCGTCCGTGACCAGCCGTGGTTCATGAAAAACTGTTGCCGTCTGCCCCTGTTCGCTTTCCAAAACCCACGCATGCTCGGTCGGGTTGGTATGAAAGTCCATACTGGGTAGTGCAGCAAGGTCGGCAGGGGAGGTCAGGCGCTGTTTAAGCAGGTCAGGTGTCGCAACCAGACATTGCGTGCTGGTATCGAGCACCCGCATGACAAGGTCTGAGGGTTCAATGGGGGGAAAGCGCACCCGCACGGCAAGGTCCAGCCCATCTTGCAGAATATCAACCCGCTGGTTGGTGCTGTTCAACTGCAAGGTCACGGAAGGGTAACGCGCAATAAACCGGGCCAGAATGGCTCCAAACTGAAAGTTGAGCAAAGCCACGGGGCAACTCATGCGGATTAAGCCACACGGCTCGGCCTGCAACTGGGCTATGGACTGTTCAGCCAGTTCAGCCTCGGCCAGCATGCTTTTGCAGTGCCCGTAAAACCGCCGCCCCGTTTCAGTCACCGAAAAATGGCGAGATGACCGCTGCAACAGTCTGGTGCTCAACCGGGATTCCAGTAAAGCAATGCGCCTGCTCAGCAGGGATTTTTGCACACCCGTTGCGCGGGCTGCGGCAGAAAAGCCGCCAAACTCCACGACCTGCACAAAGTGGTAAAAGTCATTCAGGTCTCTCATCGTCTCACCCACGCAACGCAACGTTTGATTTATCAATCTTTATAGAACACTGCATGATTTATATATTCAGGGTAAGCAAAAAGAGCGGATATGCAGTTCCTGTTCCGCTCCGAGGAGAAAAGTCATGCACAAAAAAATTCTCGGCCGTTACGGCAACGAACGCGGGCATTGGGTAGGAAATGGTTTTCCTGTGCGTTCCCTTTTTTCATACAGCACTCTGGGCCAACACCTCAGCCCGTTTTTGTTGCTGGACTATGCAGGCCCGCACCAGTTCCAGCCAACTGAGGAACGGCGTGGCGTGGGGGAACACCCCCACAGAGGCTTTGAAACTGTGACAATTGTTTATGATGGAGAGGTTGAACACCGCGATTCATCAGGGGGAGGGGGTGTTATCGGCCCCGGTGATGTCCAGTGGATGACCGCAGGGAGCGGCATTATGCATCAGGAATTCCATTCTCCCGCCTATGCCGCTTCGGGTGGGGCTTTCAGAATGGTCCAGCTCTGGGTCAATCTACCCGCCAAGGACAAGCAGACCCCTCCAGCCTACCAGACCTTGCAGGCCGCCAGCATTCCCACACTGGCCCTGCCGGATCATGCTGGCTCTTTGCGGGTTATTGCGGGCCATTATGGCCAGACAGAGGGACCGGCACGCGTGTTTTCCCCGCTCAATGTCTGGGATGTGCAACTTGAGGAAGGGGCGCAGGTCAGCCTGACCCTGCCGGAGGGGCATAATGCGGCGGTTGTCTCGCTTGAAGGCCGGTTAAGTGTGAATGATTCGCAGGAACTCGGCAGCGCGCAACTCGTTCTATTGGATCATGAGGGGACAGAGGTGGAGCTTCAGGCTCAGGCCAAAAGCAGTTTTCTGGTGCTGACCGGAGCGCCCCTGAACGAGCCGATTGAAGGGTATGGTCCTTTTGTCATGAACACGCGGGCGGAAATTCATCAGGCCATGGAGGATTTCAGTCAGGGGCGTTTTGGCGGCATTCCAACCTAAGCGGCAGGCACGGGCAATAGGCATGCAACGCGTGTTAAAAAAGGTAGAAAGATAATGACAACCTCTCAAAAGCTGCATTTTGTAACCCTTCTGGGCAGCCTGCGCCGTGCCTCCTTTAACGCGGCCATTGCCCGAAGCCTGCCACAACTGGCACCAGAGGGTATATCCATTACGGCCCTTGGTAGCATTGCCGATTTTCCCCATTACAGTCAGGACGTGCAGGACGAGGGTTTTCCACCTGCTGTTTTGAATATGGCAAAACAGATTGAGGCTTCCGACGGCGTTATTATTGTAACGCCTGAATATAATTACTCCATACCGGGTGCGCTCAAAAACGCCATAGACTGGCTCTCCCGCGTGACGCCACAACCACTGGCTAAAAAGCCTGTGGCCATTCAAACCGCATCTCCGGGACAGATTGGTGGCGCGCGCGCCCAGTATCATTTACGGCAAAGTCTGGTTTTTCTGGATGCATTTGTTCTGAACAAGCCAGAGGCCATGATCGGGCAGGTCGCCAGTAAAATTGACCCTCAGATCCTGACCTTAACAGATGCGCCCACCCGTGACTTTTTAACACGCCAGATAACGGCTCTGGCTGATCTGGCCCGAACAGTACGGAAATAAGCTTTTATACGGCGCTTGAGCCAAACACGCTTTGCGATCTTGAGGGTGAGAGTAATTCGCATTACAACAACGACCCATACGGATTATTCACAACAGAAAAGCGAGATCCCGTGTTCGCCAAGCCTACAGCATGGCAACCCCAGCGCAAAATAAGCGCAATACTGGTTACATGCAGCCCACAGGGGGCGGACACTGGCAGGGGCTGGGCCGGGGCATGAGCAGCCATCTGCCAGAATACCTCGCCCGTGCTGCGGCCACTCTGCTGTTTTGGCTTGCCCTTGTTTTGTGGGGGTCGGCCATTGTTAATTTTTTTCCTACAGCCTCCGTTGTTGCCGTATCGGTTTACCGGGTATTGGGCAGTGCTCTGGCACCTTTTGCCATGGTCTGGGCATTCTGGGCCAATACCTGGGGTCTTGTGCTTGCCCTTGGCGCTGGGCTGGTCCTGGGTGGTGGGCTTGTACTGGCGCTGCAACCATGACCCCGGTACGCCGCGCCCGTCTGGCTTGGCTGCACTGCTGGGCTGGATTGATTACTGGCTGGGTGGCCTTTGCCATTTTTTTAACAGGCACTCTTGCCCTGTTCGATACCGAACTCACACGCTGGATGCAGCCAGAGACCGCAATGGTTCCCTATGGAACCCAGCTTACACCAGTAGCCATGGACCGCGCGCAACAGATACTGCTCAACAGTGATCAGGCCGGTGCTGAACCGTCCTTCCTACTGCTGCCCGAACCACGAGACCCCACACTACGCGTGCTCCATTACGATGGGCATAATTTTGTAGGTCCAGTGCTCGACCCACGTTCAGGTGCATCACTTCCTGCCAGACAGACCGAAGGCGGGGCTTTTTTCTTTAACTTCCATTACACCCTGCGTCTGCCAACCCCATGGGGAGAGCGCGTGGTGGCCTGTATTGCCTTTGCGTTTGCAGCACTGGTGCTGTCTGGTGTTCTGCTGCACCTCAAACGCCTTGTGCCCGACTATTTCACGCTCAGATTACAGGCCTCTTTGCCACGCAGCCTGCTGGACCTGCATGTTCTTACGGGGAGCGCCATGCTGCCCTTTCATGTCATGATCACGTGGTCAGGGCTTGTTTTGGCGGCGGAAAATGCCTTGCCGCTCTTACAGTTTGCCCCCCCGCGGCCTACGCTGGAAGCTCCCGCCACACAACCGCCCCCCCACTGGGCCCCCAGTGCGTCCCTGAACATAATGTTCCAGCAGGCAAAGACCCGCATGGGGGCCACTCCATCCTATGTCTTGTTTGATGGTAACCAGACCACATTTTCCAGTATCGGAAAAAACAGCCTCAGTTCAAATGATCTGTCCGTCGTATTTGATAGCCAGACAGGCGCTTTTTTGAGTAAATCCGATGCACCATCCGGTCTGGAAAATGCTTTTTATATTTTAAATGGTCTGCACCTTGCCCGCAGCATGGGGCCGTTGCTGCGCTGGCTCTGGTTTGGTGGGGGGCTGGCATCAGCCATAATGGTTGCCAGCGGCCTTGTTTATTATACCGCACGGCAGAAAAAAAAGGGAAAAGCAACATTCGGCCTCGCACAACGCCTGAATATTGCCCTGCTCGGAGGGCTGGTTGCAGCCTGTTTGAGTTTTCTGGCCCTCAACAGGCTTATTCCTGCTTACTGGCAGACCCGCGCTACATGGGAAGTTGGTGGATTTTTTGGCATATGGGCAAGTTGCCTGTTGCTGGCCATGCTCTGCCCGCCCTCCAAAAGCTGGAAAATAACCCTTATGGCTACGGCCATTACGGGGTTGGCCATCCCAGTCCTTGATGTCCTTTTACTGCCCGTGGCAACTTGGCAGACAGCGCTGCACATAACCGTTGATGGCCTGAGTGCTTTAACCGGTTTTATTGCGGCCGCGCTGTTGTGGGGGGCTTTTGTCCGCCCAAAACAGCCATGATTGATGCTACGTCCTGCATAACGGAAGCGGGGGTTCTGTTTGCCTGTTTTTTGTGGGCATGCAGCCTTGCCTTTGTCCGCAACAAATTTGCCTGCCCACTAAAGTCTGGCGCAAAAGTGCAAATATTCCTGCTCCGTCTGCTCGCTTTTTTTGCACTGGGGTATGCCGTTCAAACCAGTTTGGTCTGGCCCGCCGTGCCATCCATTGCACTGTGCATCATGCTCGTCTCGCTCAACAGCATTGTGTTGGCATTGGCCATAAGCCTGATCCCGCCCCAAAAAAAGTAGCTGTAACGCCCATTGGATAGCGCCCCAATATGGCTGTTACAAAATAATGGTCATTTCAGGCACAGGATACTATACTCCCCCATAGTAACAAGGATGCTGCGCACAATGCCTCATACCCCCGAAGACAAAAAAAAGGCGCTTACCCGCCTACGCCGTGTTCGAGGCCAATGTGATGCGCTTGAAAAAGCGTTGGAAGCAGGGGCGGAGTGCGCTCCCGTGCTCCAGCAGCTTGCGGCCATACGCGGAGGTGTGAACGGCCTTATGTCCGAAGTTATGGGCATGTACCTGCACGAAGAGTTTGGAACTGCACCAGACCTTGATGCCGGACAAAAAAAAAGCATCGACACTATTCTGTCCCTTGTACGCACCTACCTGAAATAACCCAGAAGGAACGACCATGAAGTCTCGTGCTGCAGTTGCCTTTGCCCCCGGCCAGCCCCTTGAAATTGTGGAGATTGACGTAGCCCCCCCAAAAAAAGGAGAGGTTCTTGTCCATATTACCCATACGGGTGTGTGCCATACGGACGCATTTACTCTCTCTGGCAGTGACCCCGAAGGGTTGTTCCCCTGCGTTCTTGGCCACGAAGGAGCCGGAGTTGTGGTTGAGGTCGGGGAGGGGGTAACCTCCGTAGCTCCGGGAGACCATGTTATTCCGCTCTACACAGCAGAGTGTGGTCAATGTGAGTTCTGTACTTCTGGCAAAACCAATTTGTGCATTGCCGTGCGCGAAACCCAAGGCAAGGGCGTTATGCCAGATGGCACGAGCCGTTTTTCCTATAAGGGTCAGCCTTTATATCATTACATGGGGTGCTCCACCTTTAGCGAATACACAGTGGTTGCCGAGGTCTCTCTGGCCAAGATAAACCCCCATGCAGACCATGAGCACGTCTGCCTTCTGGGGTGTGGTGTAACGACCGGCATTGGAGCTGTGCATAACACCGCCAAAGTGCAGCCCGGCGATAGCGTTGCCGTTTTTGGGCTTGGCGGTATTGGGCTGGCCGTTATTCAGGGAGCGCGGCAGGCAAAGGCTGGCAGAATTTTTGCCATAGATACCAACCCCGCCAAATTTGAACTGGCCATATCCATGGGGGCTACCGACTGCCTTAACCCCACAGATTATGACAAGCCCATTCAACAGGTTATTCTGGACATTACCCGGTGGGGGGTGGACCACACGTTTGAATGTATCGGCAATGTTAACGTCATGCGTGCAGCCCTTGAATCTGCCCATCGTGGCTGGGGGCAATCCGTGGTCATTGGTGTTGCGGGGGCCGGGCAGGAAATTTCCACCCGCCCATTCCAGCTTGTTACCGGGCGCACATGGAAAGGGACTGCCTTTGGTGGTGTCAAAGGCCGCAGCCAGCTACCCGGCATGGTGGAAGACGCTATGAAAGGCGAAATCGACCTTAAACCCTTTGTCACCCACACCATGGGGCTGGAAGACATTAACCATGCCTTCGAGCTGATGCATGACGGCAAATCCATACGCTCTGTTATTATCTACTGAATAAAAGTGCTTCTTCCGCGCATACCCCTGAGCATGCGCGGAAGAAACATAATGTCCTTACCCGTCAGGCCGATAATTTGCAGCCAGACCGCCTGACGGACCACAGAAGAAAACTCCCCAGCATAAAGGTCACGGCAGCCACACACAGTGCTACGAGCCCACCTTGCCCCCAGAACATGGTTACAAGCAGCACAGGGGCCACAACAATATTGGCCACACCTGCCACTGAAAAGAGTAATGGCTCTCTCAGACGCTCATTAAGGCTGAACGCCAAGCCCATACACAACACAAAAGGCACGTAATATAGCGCTGTTGCCTGACTGTAATTTCCACCGAGGGGCAAAAACTGCGCACAGGCCAACAAAAGAGCAATGCCTGTCATGCAGCCGGTGATGCAGCCCGTCATCAGGCAGGACAGAACCCATGTGCCACGTGTCTGCCCCGGTAGGCCGCTCTTGTTATGGTCACGCCGCAGTCTGGCTAAAATCCATAGCCTGTTGCCTGTATAGAACAGGAAAGCCCCACCTAATCCCAAGCAATAATAGCCCCATTTTACCGGTAACCCTCCATAACTGCCAAAATGGAGGGCAAAAAATGTGCTTAATACCGCAAACCCAGCAGATTGATGCCCAGGCAGGTAATCGGTGGACAGCACCTTGCCACTAACGGGGTCCACTACCGCAAAGCCATTTGCCGCACCACGGGTGGGGTAACGCTCATCATGCCCGGTAATTCTGAGCGTTGTTTTGTCTTTGCCTTTTCCGTGCTGCGTTGTGTATTCCAGCGTATCGGCCACAAAGCCGGGGGCCTGTTGCTGCAATGCGGCAAGCAAGGCTTGCGGTGGCATCTGCCCCGTTATGCCGGGTGAAAAAGACCCATCCCTTTTTTCCCGGCCGGGTGATGCAGAGCCATGCATATGTGCAGAACCTGCCCCAGAACCTTGGACGGGCTGGAACAGCTTTGCCTGCACGCCAAACACCGGATCATGAAAGGCAAAAACAACTGCTGTCAGGGCAATAACACAATGAAACGGCAGGGAGAAAAAACCCAGCAGGTTGTGCAGGTCAAGCCATACCTTGCGTGGACTGGTATCCAGCCGGACAGCAAAAATCATTTTTTTCAACGCGGGCAAAAAGGCGATAGTCCCCGAAACCAGCGCAAGAAAATAGGCAAGTGCCACACACCCCATAACATACCGAGATACGACATGGGGCAGCGGCAACCCGATCTGTTCGTGTAGCTGGTCGATAAAAAAAGGAACTTCCGACGGCCTGCGGGTTATTGTAACCAACTCCCCAGCAGGGGACAGACCTGCCAGAACAAAATCCTGCGGCCCATGCCCACGGTGCGTGGCATCCTGCGGCCACATCAGGCGGGCAGGGTGGGCATGGTCGGGGTTGATAACAAGGGTATAGTGGTCGTGGGCCTCTGGTTTTGCAGCAAATGCCTTTTGTAACAGATCGGGTATTTGCTCAAGTTTTACGGGTTCAGGCAAAGCTGTTGTAGGAGTAAGCCAGTTTTGTAAGGACTGCTCAAATACGCTTATGGAACCCGCATAGAACGCGACAAACAAAAAAAGACCACACAGAATGCCAACCCAACTGTGTAGTTCCCGGTAAACCTGCACAATATCTGGCCGGATTTTCATACCATCATACCCTTTGCCAGTATTGCAAACAGGCCCCATGCAATAATGGCTGCACCACCCAGCACACACCATGCCCGCAACCCTGACCGGAACAGAAAACAGCTCCCGATCAGGACAAGCCAGACAAGAACCGCAAACCACATTAAAAATTGTGCAGATATAGTTTTGGGGTCCCCGGTGGTGTGGCACAGCAGCCCCACAACAGCCATGCTACCAAAGGTGAAAATGGCCCCGGCCACAATGGCCGCTGTAAGCTTGGCAAGCCATTGCCGGTTATTCAGCCTGAGTTCGGTCATGGTTGTTTTTTACCAGCCTGAAGTGTTGCCATAAACAGCGGGAAAAAACTGCAAACCACCATCAACAGCACCACAACCATAAAGCATGCTGTGGCCGTGCTTCTCACTCCCACCAGCAGGGCAATGGCCAGCAGCCCCATAGCTAACGCGCCATACAGGCAGAGCCGTGGGTTTGGTCGCTGCGCAAAAAGGCGCTGATGTCTGGAGGCAAGGTAGAACAATACTCCGGATGCAAGCGTACAAACTCCGCCACCCAGTAGCACCAGCCAAGGCAGTGTCACTCTAGATACTCCAGCCACATTGTCAGGCTACGGCCCTGCCCACAGTTGCATAAGGCAGGTGCTGTGCCGGTCGTCTTAACCAGTCTGTTGGCATTATTACGCATGTTAACCAAAAACGACAGGCCGTTATCATCTTGGTACGCACCGTTCATGTCGTTTGGCCGCAGTGGAAGCCTTCCATGCTTTTCGACCGCCATAATAGCGGGCAACAGAGGTTCCGGCTGGCAGACATAACAGGGTTAGCCAGAGGGAGAGCATCTCTCATGGAGCATTCCACCACAAAAATGTGAATAGCGCAGATATATGCAATTGATAATCAGTGTCAACTATATCCACACCACAATACCAAAGGCTCATAATCCTGTGGTGTTTGGGCCACAGGTGGCAGCCTAATAACATGCCCTGCGTGGGGCATTCTTTGCCCTCACCAGATTATGACAACCAGCGCACAAAAGAGTGGCCATACTGGCAATCAGGGATAAAGACAGCCAGTTATAACGGCCCGCCTTATCCTACAAAGCAAGGGGCAAAGCCAAGCCCCAACCAGTAAGCAGCCCATGCATGCAACATATTGAGAACAAACTCTTCATCTTGGATATTCCGCTTGCGGGCGAGAAGTGCCATAGTGTGCCAGCACGTAAAAAACAGGAGACTCAAACCCGGTGTGCGCGGCGAGACGCTTAATCTTTCCGATTGTGTTTGGCTGCCTTTACGCTGCTCAAACTCTTCAGGCAGCGCCATATTCCGCCAGTGCGGACTTTGCCGAAGAACTCTCCAAGGCTGTTGGGGAAACGCACCCGCATGTCTTTTTCCCTAATGGCGACGTTGGTGCACCCCTCCATATAACGCCGCCCAAAAAGCCTGCTGTCCCACCCCCCCCTCCATCGGCTGCACAGACCAAACCAGTGCAGACCGCTTTGGCAATAGCCCGGCCCGCGCCGCCCGCGCAGGGGCATGCTGTTGCACCAGCACCAGCACCAGCACCAGCACCAGCACCAGCACCCGCACCAGCACCAGCACCAGCACCAGCACCAGCATGTCGGGTGGGCCGGACTACCA
>JBDNSL010000005.1:0-70115 GCA_047719095.1 Acetobacter sp. | reverse complement strand
TTCCATACGCACACATCCTTCCAAAACCATGAAAGCCCGGTTTAAAACACGCCAGCCAAATACATGAAGCTCTCACGTTTGGGCACATGGCGTGACATGAACAAGAGAATATAAACGGCTCTAAACTCCTGCTTTTTCCTTACAAACCTGACTATTCCCGTTAAAAACAATGATACTGAATGGCGTGAACCATTCGTTCCATTTGCAGAATAAGGACAGGGTTTGGGCACTGTCAACATCATTCCGCATCCGTTATATGTTGTTCCGTGCCATATTGCACAAAATTACATTTTGTTTACTCAATCGCGCAAAAAAGTGTGGGTTTACAAAGCCGATTCAGCTTTGACTGTCCGGTCAGCACGGTGCTTAAAAACACTTGTCTGGTAGGGAAGTGGCCAGCTAAAGCAGAGGACTGCCTGTCAGGCGGTTTGCCCGGTTCTATCGGCAAGGTGCACTGGCAGGGCCTGGACCGCCTTCATCCTTGCTAGGAACATACCGTGACTGCCCGTTCTGCCCCGCCTGCTGCTGAAAATTCCACCGATATGCCTATTTGTGTGGCCGCCCTTTATCGTTTTACCGGTTTTGAAAATCCGGCGGAAATACGCGGCCCATTGCTGGCAGCATGCGAGCAGAACGGCATAAAAGGCATTCTGCTTTTGGCAGGAGAAGGCATTAACGGCACCATAGCCGGCACGGACGCAGGCATAGAGGCCATTCTGGCCCATATCCGCAGCTTGCCCGGTTGTGCGGATATTGTGGTCAAGTTCTCCCGCGCGCCGTCCATGCCGTTTTTGCGCATGAAGGTGCGCCTGAAAAAAGAAATTGTCACAATGGGGATAGAGGGCACGGACCCCAACCATATTGTAGGCACCTACATTGCCCCCAAGGACTGGAACGCCCTGCTCCAGCACCCTGACACCATTCTGATCGACACCCGCAATGATTACGAGGTGGCTGTTGGCACGTTTGAAGGTGCCCTAGACCCCAACATAAAAACCTTCCGTGAATTCCCGGACTGGTTCCGCAAAACACGTGATGAGTTGCTTGCACAGGGCCGCAAGCCCCGCGTGGCCATGTTTTGCACAGGTGGCATCCGGTGCGAAAAATCCACAGCCTTTGCCAAGGCCGAAGGGCTGGAGGATGTGTACCACCTTGAAGGCGGCATTCTGAAATATCTGGAAACCATTCCGCAGGAGGAAAGCCTATGGCGGGGTGAATGCTTTGTGTTCGACCAGCGCGTAACGGTCGGCCATGGGCTTAAACCCGGCAATCTGGAGTTGTGCCACGCCTGCCGTGCCCCCCTTTCCCCGCAGGATAAAACCTCTGCCCACTACGAAGCAGGCGTAAGCTGCCCCCACTGCCACGGCACACAGAACGCACACAACCGTGCCCGCCATGCCGAGCGTGAACGACAGACCCGGCTGGCGGCCGAAAGGGGCGAGGCGCACCTTGGCATGAACATGGCCCAGGAGCGCGCACGCAAACGCAAACTGCGCGAAGAGGAAATTCAGCGCCAGCAGACCCTGCGCCAGAGCGTGCTGGACCGCCTGCACGATTAAACCCGTTGCACGCCCCACGCCTGCACCAGCCCATGGTGCAGGCGTGGGGCTAAGGGCTGGCCAACTGGGCAGCCCCTGATCTATATCGGGCGGGCGCAAGCCGCCCCAGCGGACTAGCGGCACGTATTGCCGGGAACATGAATGAACATACACTGCGCATGGTGCGAGCGGGACATGCCCGACAAAACCCATGCACCTTATTGCTGCGCACGCTGTGAAAAAAAAGCCAGCAGGGCGCTTGCCGCCATTAACGCGCCCCAAACAGCCCAACAGCGGGAAACACGTGTTATCCGTGGTGGCCTTGTCTGCTTGGTCGCCTTTATTACCGTAACACTTGGCTTGCGGATTCTGGCGGGTGCCCCACCCCCACCCGATATGCCTGCCATGGTACGCACAGCCCCCTCCCCCACGGCAGACCCGAGTGCCGCCCCCTACAAAGCGGGCCAGAGTGCGCGCGTGCAGTGGAACCGCTGGTTGGGGGGCCAACATGGCGAGCGGCGCAAGGGCGCCATTTACTGGCTGAACGCCGTAGCGGGCCAGCACACCAAACAATGCGATGGCACTATGGAGTTCGCCTTGGGCTGCTTTGATGCACACCGCCATATGGGCAAAATAGAAGCACAGCTTGCCATCAGCCCCACCTTCCGCGCCGGGTGGGACGCCCCCTGAACATTAAGTCTGTGCGTAGGCCACCATATGCCCCAGACCTAGGCAGGCTTACACGGCCTACTCCGCCCCCCGCACGTTCGGGCCTATAGCTCGCCCGTTACAAACTGGGCGCGACCAAGGCCAAAGCTCCAGTGTTCATCCGAATTTTGCACAATAGATACCACAAGGTCCGATGGAGCCAGAGCGCAGCGCGCCTCCAGACGTTCGGCCAGCAGCTTGTAAAAGGCGGTAATCTGCTCCTTGGAGCGCGGGCGCGACGTAATCTGCAACAATACGACCTGATCGGTCCGGGGGATGCCCAACCCGGTATCTTCAATAACCATATGGGCCGGGTCATGCTCGGTAACAATCTGATAACGGTCACGCGCGGGCACCTTGAACGCCTCGAGCATGGCTTCGTGTGCCGTATCAAGCAGATTACGGATTTCCTGGGGGTTGCGCCCCTTGATGACATGGAAATGAAGAAGAGGCATTGGATATCCCTGTTGTTGACTTACGCGGGTATAAAACGCATTTTTCAACCCTTGGTTTCAGCAGTGTTGGCACATGAACAGAGCACGGCCACACCTCCTCTGCCCAATCAACAAACAAAGACTACCCAGCCCCGACACGCGCAGGCATGGGCCTTATCGGCCACCAGCCTGCGCCGGAGAGTTGCCAAACTAGAGCGTTGCGTAACGCCATCCGCCACTTGCGGTAATATCCTTGCCACTACGGGCAACAGCCTCGCTACACAAAAAGCCGCAGACCTCGCTCCCATCTGCCAAAGAGATTTTACCAATGGCCATAGGTTGCGGCAGGGAGGCTACAAACCGGCCAAAACCTGCGGCACTCAGTTCGTAAACCTCCACCTCCAGCCCTGCTCCGACAAAGCCCCTCTCCCGCACAAGCCCCGGCTTTGGGGGAATGGCGTCAGGGAGGGCAAACAGGCGATAGTCCGGGGCTGTCCGTGTTGTGGCCCGGAGAATGGCGTGCTCCTTTTCCAACTGCCAATGGAGTGGAAAACCCTTTAAATGCGCGCCAACAACGGCCAGCAGCACATTACCCGCAGCAGGCACATCCCCCTCTTCCAACGCAGGAAGAACCGTATTGCGGAAAACTCCGCTGATGTTGTTTGAAACCGCATGAAAACGCCCGGCAAGGGCTGCCAGATCGTGGTCCGTAAAGGCCGGTCCAATAAAGGTTACCCCAAAAGGCAGACCGTCCGGTGCAAAACCTGCTGGCACCGCACAGGCCGCCATATCGAGCAGATTAACAAAATTGGTATAGGTCCCCAGCACGGAGTTGGCCGCAACTGGCTGGGCCAGCACGTCCTGCCTGCTGGGCAGGCGGGGGGCGGTGGGCAGGAGCATGACATCAAAATCCTGCCACATGCTGTCCGCTACCTGTTTAAGCAGATGCTGGCGATAAATACCGTTAAACACATCGGTAGCACTGTAGTGGCTGGCACCATCAATAATTGAGCCAACCGTGGGGTCCATGTCTGCTCGGTGAATACGGTAGAAATCCTGAATGGCCGCAAGCCGCTCCACCACAAACGGACCACTATAGAGCAGTTCTGCCGTTTCCTTTAGCGGTGCAAAGTCCAGCTCAACAGCAGTACCTCCCAGCCCTTCAAGCTGGCGGATCGCGCGGGAATACAGGACGGCATTGGCCGTGCATCCATCAAAAAACCGATCTTCCTCACGCAGGACACCAAACCGGAATGCGCCAGTTGCAAGTGCGCGTGCCGCCATGGTGCGTGAGTACGGTGCGCGGGCATCGGGGGCTATGGCAATCTGCTCAACCCGCCATGCATCGGCCGTGGATGCTGCAAAAATGGAGATACAGTCCAGAGATTCGCACGCAGGCACCAGCCCGTGCGTGCTCAGCACCCCGCGTGAGGGCTTAAGGCCCACAATATTGTTAAACGCTGCGGGCACCCGCCCCGACCCCGCCGTATCGGTCCCCAGTGCAAAGGACACCAGCCCGGCCGCCACCGCCACGGCCGACCCTGAGCTGGACCCACCAGAGACATGCTCCGCACTGAACACGCAATGGGGTTGCCCGTAAGGGGAGCGCATGCCAACCAGCCCCGTTGCAAACTGGTCCAGATTGGTTTTGCCAACCACAATGGCCCCTGCGGCCTCCAGACGGCGGACAACCTCGGCACTGCTCTGTGCATCATAGGCAAAAGCGGGACAGGCGGCTGTTGTAGGCAGGCCCGCCACATCAATATTGTCCTTGACCGCAAACGGCACACCATACAGCGGCAGATCGGCCACTGGCAGTTTTTCCAGCTCCGCCGCCCGGGCCAACAGACGCTGGGCCGGAACCAGACTGATCCACACAGCAGCATCCACGGCACTATAGGCATCAACCCGCGCGATCACCTCTTTAACAATGTCTGTCGGTGTAAGGCTGCCCTGACGGCAGGCCCCCAGAAGATGATCAATCTGCAACATGTCTGGAAAAGTCATACTGTTTTGTCCTTGCCTACAGGCCTTTGCGCGCATGCGTTGGGGTCAGTTCAGTCTGTGCAGACCACCATAATCCGTTCCCCCCCACGCACCTCGCGGCCTTTGCGGCAGAGAATATCTTTTACAACACCGGTTGCTGGCGAAATAATTTTCATTTCCGTTTTCATGGATTCAATAATCGCCACGGCATCACCCGCTTTAACATGGTCACCCACTGCAACCTTAAGCTGCCACACACTACCGGGAACCGGGCTGTCCACGCCCATATACCCTTCGGGTAGGATGGATTGGTCCGCCTGTGTGGTATTGACCTCCTCCTCGAACGTATCAAGCCCTTTTGCAATCCAGTCCTGCCGTTCGGCTTCAAATGCTGCCTGCTGGCGGGCACATGCCTGTGCAATATCGGCTTTATTGGCCTCCAGAAAAGCACGGTATTCCGACAGGCTGAACTGAGTTGGTTCAATTTTTACGGAAAAACGACCATACGGGAAAGCCGCACGCGCCTCCATCAACTCATCATGCGAGACGGGGTAGAAGCGTATCTGGTCAAAAAACCGCAGGAGCCACGGTGTGTTTTCATGGAACACATCGGTCGTGCGCCATGTATTCCAGACCTGTGTTGTCCGCCCGAAAAGCTGATACCCCCCCGGCCCTTCCATGCCGTAAATGCACATGTAGCTTCCGCCAATGCCCACCACGTTATCGGGGGTCCATGTGCGTGCGGGGTTGTATTTGGTTGTTACCAGCCTGTGCCGCGGGTCTATGGGAGTTGCAACGGGTGCGCCCAGATACACATCCCCCAGCCCCATAACGAGGTACGAGGCGTTGAAAATAATGTCCTTGACCGCCTCTATGGATTCAAGGCCGTTAATGCGCCGGATAAACTCGATATTGGACGGGCACCACGGCGCATTCGGGCGCACCAGTTCCTGATACCGCTGCATGGCCAGTCGCGCCTGCTCGTCATCCCATGAGACGGGCAGGTAAACTATGCGGCTTGGCACCACAATGTCATCCTCGCCCGAAGGCAGGGCCTGCTCAATACCATGCAGGAGTTCAAGCAGAGCCGACAGGGGGAGTACCTGCGGGTTATAATGCACCTGTAGCGAGCGAATACCCGGTGTAAGGTCCACAATCCCTTCCACCGCATCAGCCCTGAGACGCTCCAGCACAAGCTGCACACGCAGGCGCAGGGCAATATCCAGCTCAGGTGGGCCAAATTCGAGCAGCAGGTAGCAATCCCCCGCGCGGCGGTACACTACGGGAATATCACCTTCCGAACGGAACAGGATCGGGCTGTCCCCGGTAATGGGTTCAGGCAGGAACGCCACGTTCACCGGTTGTGGCTGCACACGCTGGAAGCGCACCTTATCTCCCGGATGCAGTTGCCCCATTTTCCACAATTCGTCACGCGTCAGCACTGCGGGGCAGACAAACCCGCCCAGACTTGGGCCATCTGGCCCCAGCAGAATGGGCATATCGCCTGTAAAGTCGATCGCCCCTATGGCGTAGGCGTTATCGTGGATGTTGGAGGGGTGCAGCCCTGCCTCCCCGCCATCCGTGCGGGCCCAGCGGGGTTTGGGGCCGATCAGGCGCACGCCCGTACGTGCGCTGTTAAAATGCACCTCGTAATCACTGGAGAACAGTGTTGCGATATCATCATCCAAGAAGAAGTCAGGCGCGCCGTGCGGGCCGTACATGACCCCCAACGTCCATGTACGCGTCAGTTCGGGGCGTTCTTCTGGCGCAATGGCTACGGGTGCCGCCGCATTGGTTGCGGGCTTGCCCAGCCGCAGCACATCACCCGTGCGGAGTTGCCCGGTTGCGTGTCCGCCAAACTGGCCAAGCATAAAGGTGGAACTCGAGCCAAGGTACAGGGGGGCATCAATCCCCCCCCGCACGGCAAGGTAGGTGCGGTGCCCTGCCCCCTTGATCTGGCCCAGTGCCAGCACCTGCCCGGCCTGCACTGCAACCGGCTCCCAGTATGGCACCTCCACACCGTCCAGCGTTGCGGGCATAAAAGCCCCTGACAGGCCTATAGTTGCTGCGGCATTAAAGCGCAGCACCGGGCCTGTGGCCGTAAATTCCAGCGCAGGCATGCCCTGTGCATTGCCAACAATCCGGTTGGCCAGACGGAAATTACGGTCATCCATTGGCCCACTGGGGGGGACGCCCACATCCCAGTACCCCACGCGACCCGGCCAGTCCTGCACAGTGGACTGAAGGCCCGGCGCAATAACCTCCACGGTAGAAGGCGTATAGGCAAAACTGTTGAGCAGGCCAGTAAAGACCTGTCCTTTGCGCACCGCATCATTGGCTGTGACCGCACGCAGGTAATCCAGATTGCTTTCCAGACCACTGATGCGCGTTGTGGTGAGCGCTGCATGCAGGTTGGCAAATGCCTCCTCCCGCGTGGCACCACGAGCAATAATTTTGGCCAGCATCGGGTCATAATACGGGGTGACCTCGGTTCCCGTTTCTATCCAGCCATCCACGCGCACACCCGGCGCAAAACTGACCTCGGTGAGCCGCCCGGTGGAGGGGCGGAAGTTTTCTGCCGCATTTTCAGCATAAATCCGCGCTTCAACTGCCGCCCCTTTGGGCACAAGGCTTTCCTGCGGGGGCAACACCAAAGACCCATCGGCCTGACGGATCATCCACTCGACCAGATCGATCCCGAAGATTTCCTCCGTGACACAGTGTTCGACCTGAAGCCTTGTGTTCACTTCCAGAAAGTAAAATGCGCCACTTTCCGTATCGTAAATAAACTCCACCGTGCCAGCGGACTCATACGCCACCGCAGCACACAGCGCACGGGCCGCTTCGCGCAGGCCTGTGCGCGTGGCATCGGACAGGTCTGGTGCGGGGGTTTCCTCAATAACCTTCTGGTTGCGGCGCTGGAGCGAACAGTCCCGCTCGCCCAGAGTGAGAATATTCCCACGGCCATCACCAAAAATCTGCACTTCCACATGACGCGCGCAGGCTATGAACTTTTCCAAAAAAACGCGCGCATCGCCAAAATTGTTGCCCCCCATGCGCGATACAGCGGCAAAGCAGTCACGCAGTTGTGCCTCGTCATGGCAAATCTGCATGCCAATACCGCCACCCCCTGCCGTGCTTTTAAGCATGACCGGGTAGCCAATACCTGCTGCGGCCTCCAGCGCTTCTTCCACACTGTTCAGAATATCCGTGCCGGGCAGAAGCGGCACATTGTTCTGCTTTGCCAGATCACGCGCTGTGTGCTTAAGGCCAAATGCACGCATATGTTCAGGCCGTGGCCCCATAAAGCGGATGCCCTGCGCTGCCAGTTTTTCTGCAAACTCTGCGCGCTCGCTCAAAAAGCCGTAACCCGGATGCACAGCCTGCGCGCCCGTGCGCGCACAGGCCTGCAAAATGGCATCCATGTTCAGGTAGCTCTCGCTTACCGCCGCAGGGCCGATGAGAATGGCTTCATCGGCCTCCAACACTGGGGGTGCAAACCGGTCTGCCTCCGAACACACCGCAACGGAGGCAATGCCCATCCGTTTGAGTGTGCGGCCAACACGGCGCACGATTTCTCCACGATTGGCGATAAGAACCTTTGTGAACATGGCAGGCTGTCCGAACTGTCAGATAGAAACAGGGTCGCCGATAACGACGCGAATGGGGGTCGGCACAAAGCCGTTGCAGGGGTTGTTGACCTGCGGACAATTGGAAATAACAACCAGCGTGTCCATTTCCGCCCGCAAATCCACATAGCCACCGGGGGCGGACAGGCCGTCATCAATGACCAGTTCACCATTTTGCAGGACTGGAACATTCATGAAAAAATTGACGTTATTCACAATGTCACGCTTGCTCATGCCGTATTTTTCAACTTCCATAAGGAAGTTTTCGCGGCAGGCATGCATGTATTTTGTCTCATGCCCAAAGCGCACCGTGTTGGATTCACAGCTACAGGCCCCGGCAAGCGTGTCGTGGCGTCCGCAGGTGTCATCCACCACGGTCATCAGCACATTGCCTTCGTTGGAATACAGGCTTGTGCCTTTGCCAATATAGGCCGCGCCTTGGTTAAGCAGCGTGTCTTGGGCGCTGTACCGCTCGTGGTAGGCATGGGCGTTATAAAAAAGGGCATCCACTGCCTGCTGGCTTTTTAGATCGATAATGCGGATGACCTGACCTTTTTGTACCGTGCCCGACCATGGGGTGCGCGCGGCGACATGCTGATCAAGGACAATGTTGGAAAAAATCTTGCTGATATCATGTTCTGGCATTTGTCTTGCTCCCTGATCAGGCAAAGAGAATGTCTGTGTTGTCAAACCCGCGCCGTGCTTCCTCACTCAAGGTGCGGCACAGGTCATCGGCTGCGGGTGCAGGTGCCTGCCAGCGCACGACCTCAATCGGGGCGGGGGCAAAGTCTGTGTCCGGTGCCAGAGGGTGCGGACAGTTGGAAACCGCCACAAGCAGGTTCATCTCCGCGCGCAGGTCCACGTGTCCACCGGGGCGGACATCGCCCTCCACCCACTTAAAGCTGCCATCGGCCTGTGTGCTGATATGGGAGAAAAACGTAATGCAGGAGGACACATCATGCTGCGCCATGCCGTATTTGCCAGCTGTCAGCCGCATGTTGTTACGGGTGTTGCGCAACCCGGCGGACCCAAAATTGCGCTGGTTGCTCTGCGGTGTGCTCCCGCCTACCAGCGTGTCGCTAAAGCCGCAGCTATCGCCAATAATGGAGGCCAGAACACGCCCCATGTCCGAGAACAGCAGGCGGCCCGTGGTCAGGCACGTGGTCCACTGTAGTTTAATCGTGTCCCCAGCATTGTACCGCTCGCTCAGGTCATCCGCATTCCACACCATAACCGAAACACCATTGTTACCCGCTGTATTGATCAGCCGCAGGGCCTGACCACGGGGCACAAAGGTGCTCCAGTACCAGCCACCGGGCACAGTTTCGCGGTGCAGAACGCTTGTTTCCACCATTTCGATAGGGGCTGCGGCTGGGCGCTCGGCATTTTCGGACTGGAGCGCCTGATCACGGAGCTGGTTGTAGCGGGCTCGGTACCAATCGGGGGTTTGTTGGTCAATCTGCATAAAAATCTCCTGTAATTTGGCAGGGATGGCAACAAGCGTTCAGGACGCTTCCATATCGAGTGTCAGTTCCCGCCCTTTTTCATGGACAGGTGGAATAAGGGATGCAATCAGGTGCAGACGGCCGGAAATAACGCCGGGCAATGTGATAAACTGGTCTGCTATCTGCTGAAGTTTTTTAACTTTGCCCTGAACAAGCAGCACTTCCAGCGTTTGCCTGCGGATAAGGTTTACGTGGAGTGAGCTGATCACCTCTGCAAGATTTTCATATTGCAGTTCAGCAAGCCTCTGTTGCAGGTTTGTGGCGGCATTGTTGTAGAAAAGAATGATCACCCCCGCCATGAGTTCATCCCCACTTTCCTGACGGCAGGCCATAAGTTCCTGATGCAGGATGTTCTGAATAGCCTGTGAGCGACTGGCATACCCTTTGGCGGCAACCATTTCGTCCAGTTCATGCAAGATGCTGGGCGACAGGGAAATGCTGACGCGGCTGATCTGTTCCTTACTGCTCATACCCGTATCCTTACTCGACCTGATCTGTGACGAGGGTGAGGAGTGGTAGATCAATTTTCACGTCCTCCTCCTCCATGTCATCCGATGTTCCAAAGGAGCGGATAAGACCCTCCAGATGCGCTTTTGTCGCCAAAAATTCGGCAGACGTCATCTGCTCCGCACGACGCGGGCGCGAAAGGGGCACTTCAATAACCTCCTCCACCCGACCGGGGTTGGGCTTGAGCACAAGAATACGGTCCGCCAGATAAATGGCCTCATCCAGATCATGCGTGATGAAGACAATGGTAATGTCGACCTTGCGCCAGATCTCCATCAGGTAGTTCTGCATTTTTGTGCGTGTCTGGGCATCCAGCGCACTAAAGGATTCGTCCATCAGCAACACACGGGGGGATGCTGCAAGTGCGCGCGCAATGGCCACACGCTGCTGCATCCCGCCCGAAAGCTGGTGCGGATAGGCTGTTGCAAACTGTTCCAGACCAATCATCTGGAGCCACTGCATGGCCTGCCGCTGGGCCTCCAGGCGGTCAACGCCCCCCATCTCAATTCCGAACATCACGTTGCGGCACACATCCAGCCACGGGAACAGCGTGTATTTCTGGAACACCATCCCCCTGTCCGACCCCGGACCGCTAACCGGCTTGCCGTCCATGAGAATGCGCCCATCCGTGGCATCCTCCAGCCCCGCCAGAATACGAACCAGCGTGGACTTGCCACAGCCCGATGGCCCCACCACACACACCAGTTCACGCCGGTGCACACCAAATTCAATGGCGTCTAGTGCAACGGTCTGGTTACGTTTTTGCGTAAAAACCTTGGTGACGCGGTCAATTTCCAGAACATAGTTCCGCTGCTTGACCTGCTCCATCCGCGCAGCCACATCGGGCGGCAGAATGCGGTAGTCGGGGAGGCCGTGCCCTGCATGATCAGCCATTAGCCGTTCTCCCTTTTCCACGTAAACAGTTTGCGGCCAACAAGGCCAAGGACCATATCCGTGCCCAGCCCCACAATGCCGATCAGAGCCATGGCGGCAAAAACATTGTCAAAATGCTGGTAGCGGGCCTGCTGCGTAATGAACCATGTAATGCCAGAGGATGTGCCGATCAGTTCCGCCACAATCAGATACGTCCATGCCCAGCCGAGCAGAATACGCTGGTCCCTGTAAAGGTCGGGCAGAATACCGGGAATAACCACCCGAAAAAGCAGCCGCAGCCCTTTGGCACCCAGTGTACGGGAGGCCTCTACAAGTGCAAAGTCGAGTTTGCGCGTTGTATTGGCAATAACCAGAATTTGCTGGAACAGGGTTCCTATAACAATAATGGCAATCTTGGGGGCATCGTAAATCCCAAGAATAGCAACTGCGAGCGCGCCAAAAGCCGGGGCGGGCAGGTAACGAAAAAAATCAACCGAGGGTTCAACCAGCCGCGCAACGGCGGGAACGGACCCGCACATAATACCCAAGGGCACCCCCATGAGGGAGGAAATCACAAACCCCCAGAAGATAATACGAATACTATGCGCAAAAGCCTGCGTAATGGAGTGCTCCGCCCCAACTGGGGCAGAGGACGTAAAGGCATGCACAAACGCACTCAGCACCTCCCCCGGAGAGGGAAGATACACCGGGTTGGTTGCAATACCCTGCGGAACAGGCTGGTGCTGATCCTGCATTTCCTTGACCGCACGCACAAAGTCCGCACGGTTCATCCGCATACCTGTTTCCAGATATTCTTCCCCGCCGGGGTTGGTAATCAAAACCTGAGGGTGCCAGACAAAAGGCAGATAACTCACAGCACTCCAAAGGAGCAAAGGCAGGAGCACCGCCAGAATACCGAATATATTCCGCAACATCCGGTCTGTCCGGCCGTATAGCCTCCATGAGGCAAGGAAGCCCTGCATGATGCGCTCCTGCCCTTTGTCGTTATTTAACAGATGCCGTAAAGGACGGATCAATATAGCTGCTTACATTCTGCGGTGATTTGTAAACACCTTGCTGAACATTAAAAGCATCCGAAATTTCGGTTGATCCGTACAAAGAGCCAAGCCCTTCTTTCTTCACAAAAACGCCTTTGCCATCCGCAAGGCTCAGCAGATGCGTGCCCTTGAGGAAGCGCTTGTAAGCCTCGGGCGTGACCCCCGTGCGCGCTGCCATGATACGCAGCGCATCGGGCTGTGTTTTGGGGTCATTAATGTAGGTAACAACATGGTCCCATACCCCAACCAGACGCTGCCACTGGTCGTGGTTGTCATGCAGGGACTGCGGGTCAACCGCAATCGTATCATAAATCAGGCCCGGCACTTCGTGCGATGTAAACACAGGGCGCGAACCCGGCACAGCATGCAGCGCCTGACCCGAGTTCGGCTGCCACGCAGCAATGGCTGCCACCTGCCCAGAGGCCAGCACCTGCGGCGTTTCATTTGTTTTTGTATTCACGAGCTTGACGTCTTTTTCGGTCAGGCCCGATTTTTCCAGCCCTTTGAGCAAAAGAAGATGGTCCACCAGCCCTTCTTCCACCGCAACGGACTTGCCCTTAAGCTCCTTCATGCTCGTAATACCCGGCTGGGCCACAACCATGTCGTTGCCATCGGAATAATCGGTCACAAGGATCATCTCGCCTTTGTGGCCGTTTGCCCCTGTTACCAGCGTATCGCCATTGGTGGCCATCACGGCATCCAGCTTATGGGCGGCAAATGCATCAAGCGATGCACTGTAGTCAAACCACTGGAAGTCGGCGTCAACATGCGCCTCCTTCAACCAGCCTTTATCAATGGCAACCTGCCATGCAACCCAGCCAGGCCAGTCACTATAACCAATCTTCAACGACGCAGCTGACGCAGATGAAAGGGAGGCCACAGCACAAACACTGGCAAGCAGGCCTTTGCGAAAAAGCGATGAGAAGCGCATGAGGGATGACTCCAGTAATACGAATTGCAAAAACCGTATTACTGATACTCACCACAAACGTTCATTCGTTGCAATCAAAAAATGTTCTCACATCAAAACCAATTGCAGACGCCATATCACGCTCATATGCACCGGGTTTTGGCCCTTACCCGGCACCCACCAGGCCGCTCGCGGCCATTGCATCTTGCTGGCCGCACCACTGCGGCCCTGCTCCCCCTCCGGGCGGAACACCACACAACTGCCATCAGGCCGTGTGGCGGTCCTTCATAACGCCCGAGCCTAGAATGCTTTTATTTCCAGCAGTTCGCGTGCAGCACGGCTGTGCGCCATACCGCCCACATTGCGTAGCTGACTGCGCAGGCCGGACTTGCCCACAATGGCCGCTGGGGCTGCATGAACAGGCATATCCGGCAAGGGTGCCAGCAGCAGGGTGGATGCGCCGTGTTGCAGGCTGTCCATGCTGTTGTGAATGATCTGGGGTGTTTCACTCACATCAAACTGGTGTGTCAGACCTGCCTGACGGCCAAGTACCACATGCACATCAACCTGCGCCTGATGGCCAAACATGTCATGGCCAACAACCTTCAGGTCCAGTGTGCCAGACACCACATCATTGGGTGGCGCCCCGTCAAACACGCGTCCGATGGAATTGAACGACAGCCAGTTGGGCAATGCGCTGCCATCTGCCATGGAGGCTTGCAGTTCCAGCTTAATTTCCGTGCCGTCAGACGAGACAAAAGCACCCATGGGCACTTCCGTACCGAACTCACCATCCGTGCTGACAAAGCGATAAACGGACGAGCCACGCACCCATGTCTGGTGGGCTGCCGCCAGACTACGCTCGAACGAAGGCTTGAACACAGAATCAACCGCACTCTGGGCAAAAGCAAGCGCGCTGGGGCCACCACTTTGCATGATATCGGGCAGGGATGGCAGGCCGTGGGGGTGGGCACCGTCTGGTATAAACGTGCGCAGCATCACCGCATTCTGCGAGAATGCACTCGCTGGGTCATGCATCATGGGCACAACATCCACTCCCGCAGTCACCAGAGTGTTTGACGGCATGGCCTGACTTTCAATCAGAGCCACACCAAGCTGCCCCGGCGCGCCTATATAACCAGACACAGGGCGGAAACTTAGCAACGTGTCCTTTGGCAGCACCAGCGCGGTTGTGGGGGAAATGGTTGTGGGGTCAACCGTTGTCCATGTTTTGCCTTTGTCGCTGGAATAAATCCAACTCCCCTGCGTTTTAGGGTTTGCCGCATCGCTGATAATGGCAACACCTTCAAGCGTATTGGCAACAGACCCGCTGGGGTTTGTTGCCGAACGCTGCTGGTCCGCCTGATCGGAGAATGTATGGTCAAACAATACGCCAACCGTCTGGGCATATGGAGATTTGGGGTCGACCGGTCCGGGCATGATCAGGTTTGCCGAGCCAGAGGCTACCGGCGCATCGTTGACTGCGGCAATCACTGTTGTCAGCGGCACGGAGGCAACGCTCAGGGCTGTGTTCCCCCCTGTCTGCGACACATCCACCCCTGTCTGCGCCGTGCTGAGCGTGGACAGGTCCAGCCCGGTTACCGCAACGCCCTGACTGTCATGGTACACCGGCACATTGGTGGAACTGTCGATCAAGGTCGCGTTCAGCCCTCCGGGCTGGCCGTTAAAGTTGGGTGCGGACACAAATTCAAGCTGGGCGGAAGCAGAGAGAACCAACGCATTGGTGGTTGATACCCCTGTAGGCACCTCTACCCAGCTTGTGCCGCCATCGGTGGAATATTGCCAATGCCCCTGCTCTGGCGTTGCCAGATCGGCGGTAATGGCAACCCCTGCCAATGTGTTGGCAAGCGAGCCGGTGGTATTGTTGGCCGAATGCTGCTGGTCTGCCACATCGGAGAATGTTGGGCCAAATAGCGTACCGATTGATTGCGCGGGTGTGGGGGTATCTTCCGTGCCAGCAAGCGGGGGTATGCTGCCGCTGGCAATGGGTGCGTTATTGGTAGGCATAACCTGCAAGGCGAGTGTTTCGGACGCCTGGGAATAGGCAGCCCCTGGCGTGTTAAGGTCTTTCCCCAACGTGCTGCTGCCCGGCATGGCCGAGAGTGTGCCACTGGCAATCTGGTCGGACTGGTCCCACGCCCTGAAGGTAAGAGCGTTGTTAATTGTGCCGTTCCAGTTGGCCTCGGTCGACTGGAAATAGACCCGGTTCTGCCCCGCAGAATCTGCAACCAGATGCAGCGCATCCCCTGCGGCAAGCGGGGTTGTGGCCCCGGCTCCGGCAAAGGCCGTCCATGTCTTGCCCCCATCGGTGGTGTAGAACCATGTGCCAACGGTGCCAGTACTTGTGCCATCGGGCTGGCCTGCTGTTGTCTGGGCATCTGTAATGGCAATACCGGGCACAATGCCCTGCCCTTTTGTGGCAGCAGTCAGATTTGCCCCATCGGGGTCTGTTACGTTTGCCGGGCCACTTGTCGCCGTATTAAGCCCGACCAGATCGGCAACAGCTGTGCCCGCGCCAATATCGGGGTTAACAGGGGGAACACCATCCTGCTCGGCCACAGTGAGCGTAGGAGGGTTGGCGTTATTCAGCACGGGGGAATTATCGGCCGCCACAACGGTTATGGTGCCACTGGTACGCACCGGATCGGACGCGTTGTTCTCGTACAGTGCAATCTGGACCGCACGGGCACCCGTGGTCGGTTCGGCCGACGTATTATAATAGGTCACGCCTTTTAACGCAGCCTGCCACTGGGCCAGCGTTGTGGTGCCATCTGACGTTATTCTCAACGTGCCATCGGTATAGCTTGAAGCACTCAGCCCCGCCCCTGCTGCTATATTGGCGGCAAGGACATCCTCCCCGGCCTTGAAATCCGTAATCTGGATAACGGCCTGCTGGATGGAGGTGGGGCTGGCCCCGCCAGAAGCATCCTGCAAGCTCAGCCCCGGATCAACTGGCACAGCCGTAGCGAGCGGACTGCTTGGGTTGTTCTGTTCCTGATAGGTTGTGGCAAAAGAGGGCGGCGGAATATCCACAGCCGACAACAAGGCGGAACTGGTGGCGGTGCCCACACCCTGCGGGCCAGATGTTGTGGGGTTATTATCACTCAGCGTGGCTCCGATAATAACCTTGCTCAGCCCCGGGTCATTGCTGCTGCCTGTGTAGGTATAGGTCAACCCGGCAAGGGTCTGGCCTATAAGGGCTGCTGTTGCATTGGCGTTAAAGGTTATTTGCAGCTTGCCCCCAGCCTGAACCAGCGAGCCGACTGCCTGCCCATCGACCTGCACAGTGTTGCCTGCAAAAACAACACCTGTATTGCCTGTGCCCGCCCCTGCAAAACTGTCTTCTGCACTGGCATTGGGCGCATTGCTTACGTAACGCTGCACGGTCAGCACTGTGCCGTTATAGGAGTCACCACTCTGGCCTGTCTGGCCTTGGGCTATCAGCTTATCAATTTCGGCATCGGCTACTGTCACGCTGCCGTTGCCAAGGGCTACAGGCTGGCCATCGGCATTGCCGGTCATGGGGACTGCACTCCCCCAGCCAATAGTCCCCCCCGATACCAGCGTGGGTGCGGTGTCGGGTACGGCGTAGGTCATGTTGACATTGCTGATAACCAACCCACCGGCTGCACTGGTTGTGGCGGACGCACTGCTAAGCGTGTCTGTTGTGCCAGACAGTGCTCCGTTCGAATGGGCAATCAGGCTTTCCTGTGCAGGCAGTCCGGCCTGGCCTGCGGTGGGCACGCTTATGGTCGCAACCGTGGTGGGCGCGCCATAAACTGCGACCAGTGCGGCATAACTACCATCCGTGGAGTTGGTTGTTACGGTCTGCGAATAGGGGTTGGACCCACTGGTGGGGGTGAGCTTGAGGGTAACCCCCAGCCCGGTATCCAGCCCTGCGGTATAGGTGCTGGGGTCATTCCCCAAATCTTGCCAGACCCGGCCCGAAACTGCGGCAAGGCCCGTAGTCACGCTGGTTGTATAGCTATCGGCCGCCAAAGTGCCTGACCCGTCACGGCTCTGGGTGGCACTCCCCGTGCCACTCCCCTCCGTTACCCCCTTGAGGGACAGCCACGTAGCGGTTGTTGTGCTGGAGGCCGCCCCCTGCGCTTTATCCGCCAGAGCCACGGTATAGGTAAAGCTTTCGGTTGCACCGGCGGCAAGGGTCATTGTGCCGCTGATCGCATTGCCCGCAATGGCAGGCGCGCCACTGGCGGCACCCGCCGTAACAATATTGAGCGAACCGGGCACATAACTTTCGTTACTTGTGGCCAGCGGGTCTGTCAGCGCAACACCATAGGCTGTGGCATTGCCTGTGTTTTTGAGCGTTTCTGTGTACGTAACCGTGCCTGCGTTATAATCAATAGCCGAGACATCTTTTGTCAGTGTTACGTTGGGTTCTTCCACCGTCTCACTCACACTGGCTGTGTTGGAGGTATGCCCCTCGGACGTAACCTGCAAGCTCGGACTGAAGGATTTACCACTCACGTTGTCGCCACTGTTATTAACGGTGGCCTGCATGTCCACCACAGCGTAAACTGGGGCCGCCTGCCCCGCAGTATCCGTAACCGTGCCCAGATTAATGCTCAGTTGCCCGGTGCTGGAATTATACTTGTAATTGGTACCGGGCGTTTGCAGCACATCTGACAGCAAGGTTGTGGCGGCTGTGGTATCGGCCGCGGTTTTGGCATCTGTTGCATTGGCCACAACCGTGAGCAAACCGGAGGTGGACATGGCAAGGTTTGAAGCCTGCATGGTCGTATCCGGGCTGACCAACAAAATTTTGACCGTATTCGGGTCGAGCGTCATGTTCGGCTGAAGCTGGAAGTTTAGCGTTACATCAGCATTTTTCCCCTCCGGCACAGCGGCCACACCATGCAGGCTGAGTGTATCCCCCGGCACCACATTTGCACTGGTCAGCGGGTTGGTCAGGCTGGGTGCGTTGGTCTGGGTGCCATTGGCCTCGCCCACAATCCACAGGTCAGCGCCCAGTTTGGCAACAGCAGGCGTGGTATTACTTGCGCTGAGTGTACCTGTTGCCGGCGTTGTAGCCGCAGTTACGCCATCAATATCCGGGTCATTGGGGGCAGAGGTGTAGGTTCCGTTCCCGGTCACGCTAACTTTGGATTCAGCAGCAATATCATTCGCAACCTTGCCGCTTACATAATACGTTATGCTGCTACCACTGGCCAGTCCACCGGCTTGGGCCACGTCCTTGGCGATCGCGGTTTGCAGTGATGCCTGATCTGAATAGGGGGTTCCCTTATAAAAATACTGTATGCTTGCCGGATCCAGATTCTGCTGTGAGGAACTCACCTTCAGATCATAAGCAGGCACATCGGATGGATTATTGATCGTGACCTTATAGGTCAGCGCTTCCCCACTATAAACGGACTCAGTGCCTGACAACGGCGTAGCGGTTGTGGGGTCAGTTGTGGAGTTGGTTTTTTCTGCCGTAATGGTCTCACTCAGTTTGGGGTCATGCTCGACCACAGTCGATGTGCTTGTCAGCGTTTTGGCGTCATTCTGCCCTGTTGTGTAGTGCAAGGTGGCGGTCTGGTCTCCGGTTTTGCCATCTCCACCCATGTTCCCATAATTAACCCCATAGGTGAGCGTAACGCTACCAGCCGTGGTGCCGCTGTTGGTAACACTCTTACCAAGGTCAAAGGTCACGGTGCCATCACCGTTATCATGCCCTGCTGTAGAAGCCCCACTGCCCAGCGTAGCACCATTGAGGCTAACGCCGCCCGAGCCTGCCACATAGGTGGCCCCCGATGGCAGAGCCACCGTGACCGTTACATCCCCGTCTCCATTACTGAGCGTTCCCGGCGGCACAGTCACTGTTATGGTTGTGGTGCGTTGCTCGCCGGCAACTACGGTGTTGTCGTTGGGGCCGCTCCCTGTCTCCAACCGCAAGGTCGCGCCCGATGTGTCTGTAGCGGATGTGTCCGGCACGCCGTTTATGGTTGAGCCACTGACATTCT
The DNA here is from genome assembly GCA_047719095.1 of Acetobacter sp. Classification (GTDB taxonomy): domain Bacteria; phylum Pseudomonadota; class Alphaproteobacteria; order Acetobacterales; family Acetobacteraceae; genus Acetobacter. The sequence continues at coordinate 50,962 of JBDNSL010000005.1, read as the reverse complement.
GCGACGTTGTGGGGGCCTGTGTGCCAATGGTGGCGGTATCGGTCAGGTCGCTGGCAGCACCACCAAGTGGCACATTGTTTGTAACAAGGTCATGCGTGCCGTTTGCAATGTTGGTATAGCTCACAACATTGGCTGCGGCATTCAGCGTTGTATCCGGGCTGGTGCCCACAGGCAGGGTTACGTCGTAGGTTATTGTCAGGTGGTCAGTGCTGGTAACGGTGCGGCTGGAATCCCTGGTCTGGGCGGCCAGTACTGCACCACTCGTGCCATCAACCCCAGACACGGTGGACAGGTCCAGCCCGGCAGCGGAAAAATACGCCGCAGCCTGCGTGGGGTTCAGTTGATAGCTTTTACCATCAGCCGTTGTAACCGTAACGTTGCTGGCACTCAGGCTGGTGCCATCCACAACAGGCGTACTCCCCCTGACCACCAGATTATACATTCCGCCATCACCGATATTGGCAACGGTTGTTGCCACGCTCACGGTCTCTTTTGCCTGAGCGCCTGTTACATTTTGGTTGTCTGCGGCTGTAAACACACTGCTCGTGCTGGTACTGCCAGAACTATCGGGGCTGTAAGACACATCCGTTGCGGCAGAACCGTTATTGAGCACCGAGACAATACCGGTTTTCAGCTCCGCCTGAGGGGAGCCAACGTATTCTGGCAAGATAACCGATGTGTTCTGCGTGGAACCCTGACCATTGGTGAAGCTTGAAAGCTCCTGACTGGTCATGCTCAGCTCATTTTTAAACGGGGCATCGGTCGCACGCACCGTAAACAGCAACGAAACGGTTTGGGCGACATTGGTGGACGTCTTGTTGGAATCGCTAAGTGTGAAATCCAGATCGTTTGTCTGGCTATTTGCCGTGGCGGTATCAATACTCACGCTTGTGGGCGATGAGTTGGATAAAATATACGTGCCTGCCGCAGCACTGCCAATATAGTCACTATCCGACTGGCCGGATACCTTAGTAAAGGACGACCCGCCCGATGCACTGGGGTCCGTTGTATTGAACAGGGGTTCGGGGAGGTAGGATGCCAGATCCAGCCCGTTAAAGGTACCGGTCTGCAGGGTGTACGTAGCCTGATAGGTAACATTGTCCCCAGCCCGAATGGTGGGAACACCATCCCCCGCAGAAACCGGCACACCATTTATGCCCACTACGGTCAGGGTTGTTTTGCCCTGCGGCACCTCAAGGCTGGTGCCTGAGTCATCCGCCGCTGTTTCCGCGGTTGTTCCATTCACCAACAAGGGTTGCAACGTATCTGGCGCAAGCAGGGTTACGCTGGCCTTTACTTTAGAGGTCAGGTTATCCGCTTCAGTCACTGGGGTGGCGCTGCTGTATTGCTGGCCGGCTGTTGTGTAATAAACTAGCGCTCCCTGAGCGCCTGCTGCCATAAGAGCCGCACTGGCGTCCTTTGCCGCAATTTTAAAGGACATGGTGGTCGTGCCATCGGCATTTTTAGTCCAGGTAAAATACGGGTTGGTCGCAGCTGTACCATCCGCGTTGGCACCCAGATCAATCTGCTGCTGCACACCCTTTGAGTCGGTATAGGTAAAGACGGGTGTGGTGGTGGTGGCATCGAGTGTTTGCCCATCGCTGAGCGTGCCGGTTATGACCAGACCTTGGGAACCATAATACTGCGAATTCTCAACCGAGACGGTGTGCCTGATTGTATCAGTTGGCAACACCTGCCCCTTACCACTCAGGGACGAAGTGGTAACGTCCTCCGCCGATTCCTGAATGGCAAAAGCTTTGGCATCGAACTGGGTATTACCCGAACTGGTTCCATTGCCACTGATCGTGACCGGTGTTGTATGATCTGCCGAGCCTAAGGGCGCGGTCCAGTTATCGGCAGCATAGCTGAACTTTAGCTGATCTGTTGTCTTGGGTGCCACATTGCCACTGGCATCGGGCTGGAGAATGGTGTTCCCCGCAGCATCTTTAAGGCTAACATAGGTTGGAATATCCAGTGTAACCGCCCCTGTGGTGCTGGAAAGGCTCGGCAGGGTCAGGGTTAAGCTGCCCCCCGGCTGCCCCGCAACTAATGTGGGAGCCGTTGGCGTTAAGGTGTGGGTGCCGGTGCTGTCCGTATAGCTGATTGCCCCCCCTGTGTAGATAACCTGATCGGGCAGGGTTACGGTAAAGGTGGAGTTGGTAACGGCCTCCGCACCAGCGGTTACGGGAGCGGGCGTGACTGTAATCTGGTAATTATCAATATATTCTGGGGTGGCCGGGGTACTGGTCGGGCTTTCGTCCTCGCCCACACTGGTTTTGACCTGAGCTGTTACGCTGAGCAGATCAATCGAAACTTGACGGGTGGCATCACTCCCCTGAATAGGGGTGGAGCCTGTGGCCGAGTTCCCATTTTCGTACCCGCCCGCAGCACCGATCAGCACAGTGTGGCCACTGGTGCTGCTCAACTGGCTGATCTGCGAAGAATCGCTGGACTCTGTACCAAAGGTCGCAACCATGGTTATGGTCGGCTGCCCGGAGGTATAGCTACCAAAGGGCAGGCTAGCCACATACATTGTATCCCCCGCCTTAAGCCCGGCGGGTGCTGCTGCCCATATATTGTTGTAATACGCCCCGACCTGACCGGAATGGCTGGGGTCATTATCCACCAGTTGAATGGCTTGTGTGGTCAAGCGCTGGATAACATTCCCGCTCCCATCAACCATCTGAAGTTTTTGCAGGGGCGTGTTCTGCAAGGCATTGGTGGGGGCAAAAACTTCCACGTAGGGGGAGTAGCCCGTAGCGCCGCCTGTGTTCTGGAACTGTATGGTTTCCTGAAAAGTTCCGCCAAGCAAAGCGGTATCGGTTTGGTCCGCACTTCCCACAAAGCTGACATCGGCCGTTGGTGTACCATCCAGCACATGGCTGTAGTCTGCCATAGCCGTGGCAGAAAACGGGGCATCCACCGTGCTGGCGGCCATGCCTGCCGTCTGCTCCAGCGTCCAGTCCCCACCAAGCTGGGCCATGCCGGTTTTGTCGGTCGAGGCGGCTACATCTGCACCCGTCAGGGTATGCAGGTCGTCCACAAGGGCCTTGCCGTCCACCCCCTGCCCGACATCGCACCCCCAAAAGAGGATCTGCCCGCCTGACGCCAGCGAATCCCCCCACCCTGTTACCTGCGTGCTGCCAGCCATAACGGTTGCAGCATTAATGCTGCTGCTGCCCAGCTCCGCCTCGCCCGGCTGCCCGTATGTTAGAAAGTTGACTGATTGCAGGTCATGATATTCAGACAGAACCTGAGAGACCAGCGCCATGCCGTCCCGATCGGGGGCGACCACCACAACCCCGACCGTATCGGGCAGGGACGCTGTGAGCGCCTGCCAGTCTGCAACGCGCGAATCCACAAATACGACGGATTTTAACGAATCCGCTTTTTCCGAAGCACTGTGCCCCGATGCGTTGACTGCGGGTGGTGTATCCACCGCCATATTCGTAACAGCGGCGGCAACCGTACTCTCATGCTCTGCGCCCCGGTCATGATGATGGTCATGATGATGGGCCGCATGAGCAACGCTGCCGTCAAAAAGATAACGCTGTTCAAGAATCAGGCGCATTTCAATCACTCTCCACAACATCAGGGGGGATCAGGCCCTTACAGGGCAGGATAGAACCAAAAACACATGAGCAATCCTGAGAAATTGTTCATTCTGCGTATAAATTTATACTGCAAAATCAGGACTTTGCTCAGGAACAATTGTTAAGTTTAACCTAGAAAATTAAGATTAGTTTAATTATGCCGTTGACGCAATAGTGAGCAGTAAGGCAATAGTGTGGCACCCGGTGTTCGTCTTTGACTGTGGTTTACGCCACAACCGGGCAACCTGTCGCAATAGAAATTATGTCATTATATTCAGAGCGGTTTATTTAAAAAATGATTAGATACGACATTCCGCGCACACGCTCCCGCAACGTTCTGTCTGCCATGACGGCGGGGCTTCTTTTGTTGACCTCCGCATGTGGTGTGCGCCCAAAACCCCTTACGCTGAATGACCATATTGCCCGCGCAGATGCTGACCGGGCTACGGTGGAGGCGCATTATGTGCCGCTCAAGGGCGACCTGACCCTTGGCACCGCAATCGCGCGGGCACTCAAATACAATTACGATTCACAGGTCGCCAAGCTGGAGATCAACCAGCAGGAAAAGCAGGTCGATCTCTCCCTTATGCAGATGTTGCCGCATCTGGCAGCCGATGCAGGCTATACCCAACGCAGCAACAACAACGCGGCAGAAAGCATTGACTGGTTTAGCAACCAGCGATCGCTGGATTACTCCTACTCGGAAGAGAAGGCGCATGGCGCGGGCGATATCAGTTTTTCATGGAACGTCATGGATGCGGGGATCAGCTATTTTTCCGCGCGCCAGCAGGCTTACCGTGCCCTTGTTGCTGTAGAGCGGCGGCGGCGGGCCATTAATGATCTGGTCAAGTCCGTAACCACTACCTACTGGGAGGCAGCCGCCGGGCAGGTTATGCTGCCCCGCCTGGAGCCGATTATCAAATCGGCGGAAACCATGCTGGCCGCATCGCATGATGCGGCAACGGACCACCTGCAATCTCCTTTGCTGCTGCTTGATTACCAGCAGAACATTATCCAGATTCTGGGCGATCTGCGCCGCATCCGAGATGAGTTAGTCAGTGCGCGCATACAGCTTGCCTCTTTTATAGATGTGCCACAGGATATGCCCCTGCATCTGGCAACCCTGCCGCAAACCGTGCAGCCCCTTAATACCATGGATACCGCAGCACTTGAGCGCGTGGGCCTGATCATGCGGCCAGAACTGCGCATGGAAGTTTACCAGCAAAAAATTGCCCGGCAGGATGTGTACAAGGAAATCCTGAAAATGATGCCGGGCATTGGCGCCATCGGCAACGGCAACTTTGATTCCAACGCCCTGCTTTACCATAACATCTGGGGTCAGATTGGTGTGCGTGGCACCATTAACCTGATCAACCTCATTCAGGGGCCGCAGGCGATATCGGTTGCCAAAAGCAGCGTGCAGATTTCCGAAATACGCCGTATGGCTCTGAGCATTGCGGTACTGACCCAGATAAACCTGAGTGTGCAAAAATACCGCACCGCACTGGATGGGCTGCAAACTGCGCGTGAGATCAACACAGTCAGTCTGGATATGGAGCGCCTGGCCAATGTGGCCGCAAGTGCTGGCGCACAATCCGAAGGGGACCGGGTCCGCCACCAGATGGCCGCATTGCTTGGCCAGCTTTCCTATTGCCGCGCTCTGGCACAGACGCATCAGGCACTGGCCAATATTTATGCCTCGATCGGGGTGGACCTAGTGCCTGCCACGGCGGACATTCAGGACCTTGACCACCTGACCGCACAGGTAGAACGCTCCATCGCCGGATGGCAGGCAGGCAAGTTGCCCGATGTCCACATGGCGGATATTGATGCGGTGTCCAAGTCACAGGCAACGCCTTCCACCACCTCTACAGAAAAACCGTTGGCCATGGACCAGTCCTCTACATCCCCCATGCCCGGCTAAAAAAACTCTCTCACAATCAAGCATCGGAGGGCGTGGTCGCAAGCCCCCTGCTTGATGGTCTGAAACCATGCAAGCCAAACCGTTTGTCCTGCTGGCCCATTTGTGACCAACGGTTTGCCCTGCCTTCGTGTCTGGAACTCTGGTGGCTTTATATTTTCTCACCCGTCTGCTTGCTGTTTCGGCCCTCTCAGGCTTTGCCTTGTCCTCAGCACGGGCGGCGGAGACCGGGATAGACAACGTCTCTGGTGCAATCCAACCTGTTCAGGTTACAGCATCGCCTTTGCCGTTTCCTCAACCACAGCCCATGGGTAATGCGCTGTCTGCCGAACTGGCAGCAGCCCCGGTACCGGCCCCAGCACCCCAACCTGCGTTTGCGCCCTCCGCCCCCAATGCGGCGGAAGACCGACCGGCAGTCCAGATTACCGCCCCCACCAATACCCAGATCAGTGCGGGCATGGCCGGGCAGTTGGTGGAATTCCCTTTTCAGGATGGGGACAAGTTTAAAACAGGGGACGTGCTTGCCCGCTTCCAGTGTTCCCAGCAGGAAGCCACCCTTGCCCACGCAAGAGCGGAATATGTTAAACACCGCGGACTGCTGGACGTGCAAACACGCATGAAAGCACTCGGCCAGTGGAGCACCTCCGACCTGCATTCGGCTGAGGCTGATTTACAGGCGGCCAATGCAGACCTGAAAATGGCGCTGGCCGTTGTAGCGCAATGCACAATACAAGCCCCGTTTAACGGGCGTGTGTCCAATATGATGGTGCATAACTACCAGTATCTTTCCCCCGGCACCCCCATGCTGGAAATTCTGGATGATTCAGCACTTGAACTGTCCATGCTTGTTTCCTCCATAACATTGCGCCACCTCCAGCCCGGTGCCACCTTTCAGGTCTGGATTCATGAGACGGACCATACGTATGACGTCAAGGTTACCCGTGTTTCCGGCAAGGTGGACCCTGTTAGTAAAACTGTAAAAATATACGCACAACTTGTGCAATTCGCCCCCGACCTTCTGCCAGGCATGACCGGCAACGCCATTCTGAAAGACTAGAAGGCTGACCACATCCCCCCCTCACGGGCCGGCGAACATGGCGCAGGATATCCGTCAGGCGGACCTGCTCCGGCTGTCTGGCGTTCTGGAATTATGTGCACGGCTGAGTTCCTGCCCGGCAGATGAGCTGGATTTTGTCCTGCTCAACGAAACATCCGCACTGCTCCGCTACAGCCAGATGGCCCTATACGACACCATACCGGGGTGCGCAAAAGGTGTGTCAGGCGTTGCAGTTTTTGAATCTTCCGCGCCCTATGTGTGCTGGCTTGATGCGGTTTTCAAGCATATGGCCGGCACACAGGACACACCGCGCGCCCTCAGCCCCGCCGATCTGCCCCAAGCTCTGGCCGAGCAGTGGCCACAATGGCTGGCGGCATCGGCCGTGCTGTTGCCCCTGACCTGTCGGCAGGGCAGCAAGGGCCTTGTTCTTGTTGCGCGTGATGATGCATGGAGTGCCGCCGAAGTGCGCCTGCTGGCCATTATCTGCAACGCTTACGCGCAGGCGCGGGTTCTGGCCGCCATGCCCCGCGCGCCCGTATCTCCACACCACACAAGGCGGAAGTGGATCATCGGAGCCGGTGCATTTGCACTCGCACTGGCACTTTTTCCCGTTCACTCATGGGTTTTGGCCCCTGCCGAGGTTGTCGCGGTCGATCCGGTGTATATCCGCGCACCTTACGCCGGAATTGTCCGCCAGATTAACGTCCCGCCCAACGGCACCATTACCGCAGGAACAAGCGTAGTAGAGCTGGAACGTGGTGAACTGGAAAGCCAGTATCAGGTTGCCAGCAAAGCGTGGCAGGTCGCCCGCACCGAATATGATGAGGCCGTGCAGGCCGGAATTTCCGACCCAAAAGCACGCGCACAGGCAGCACAGCTCCGCGGACGCATAGATGAGCAGGTTGCCCAGATGCGTTATCAGGCCGAACAGTTGCAAAAAACGTCTATTCCAGCACTCATAACGGGGTTGGCGTTATACAATGACCCATCGGAATGGGTTGGTCGCCCGGTGGAGGCCGGGGAGCGTATTCTCATGGTGGCCCCAGCCCTGTCCAACCGGATTGAAATCCACCTGCCCGTTACTGAAATCGGCCATTTTGAAACCGGCTCCGCCGTGCGGTTCTTTGATAACGTACACCCGGACCAGCCTGTGGATGGGCACCTTATTTTTGCCTCCTACAGCGCAAGCCTAACCCCCACGGCAACACTGGCCTACACCTTGCGCGCCGATATGGCCCAGAACATGCGTATGGGCCTTAACGGCACAGCTCGCATTTACGGGCCACGCCATATGCTGATCGCATGGGCCTTACGCAAGCCACTGGGCGTTCTGCGGCAATGGATTGCGTTCTGAAACCTTACAGCACACCACCAGAGGGTGCCCCGCCATGGCCTGCTCTGCGCGATGATCTGGAGTTGCTGCGGGGGCCGGTTTTTGCCGGTGTTCCCACATGGACCCTCTATGACCCCGCACGGCACCGCTATATCCGTCTGGGCTGGATGGAAATGGAGGTGCTCCAGCGCTGGCAACTGGCTGACGCCACAGCTATTGCGGCTGATATTGCCGCAAGCACTCCACTGCGCCCAACCGCGCAGGATGTTGCGTCCATGCTCACCTTTGCACACCATGCGGAATTGACCACGGCCAACCTCCCCTCCGACAGCATGCGTCTGGCTACACGGGCCAAACCTTCAGGCCCGCTGAAGTGGCTGTTACACCATTATCTGTTTTTTCGCATACGCCTGTGCAATCCTGATCGGTTTCTTGGCCGTTGCGTACCGGCTCTTTCATGGATCTTCACGCGTCGCTTCTGCCAGTTTTTAGTCGCACTGGTTGTGTGCGCTGCCGTGCTGATTGCACAGCAATGGGCAACCTTCAGTCAGGAGTTCGCCCGCCTGCTCACCCCCGAAGGGGCACTGGGGGTAGCCTGCGCGCTGGCAGTGAGCAAACTTGTCCATGAATTCGGCCACGGGCTTGCTGCCCGGTTTTATGGGTGCAGGGTGCCAGCCATGGGGGTGGCGTTTCTTGTACTCTGGCCCGTACTCTGGACAGATACAACAGATGCATGGCGCTTACGCCGCGCGCGGGAAAGACTGGCCATAGACTGTGCAGGCATGGTGGCTGAAATTACGCTTGCCGCCTGTGCATCCATCTTATGGAGCATTCTGCCAGATGGCTCCTTGCGTGATGGTGTTTTTACACTGAGCAGTTCCACGTGGATTTTAACCCTTTCGGTTAACCTCAGCCCGCTCATGCGGTTTGATGGCTATTACATTCTCTCCGATCTACTGGGCATTCCCAACCTACAGGAGCGCGCCTTTGCCTGGACACGCTGGCGGGCCAGACAGTTCCTGTTCGGCAATAACAGTGCCCCCCCCGAACCCTTCTCGCGCGCACGCGGGCGCATGCTGCTTGCCTATAGTCTTGCAAGCTGGACCTACCGCTTTTTCCTTTTCACCGGCATTGCGCTGGTGGTCTATCACGCCGTGTTTCGCGCATTGGGGCTTATGCTCATGGGTATTGAGCTTTGGGTGTTTCTCGCCCGGCCCATTCTGAGCGAAGGCAGAGAATGGTTCAGGCAGATGTGTTCCAACCATACAAACTGGCGCGCACGCACAACGGCTGTGGTCGTGGGGCTGGTGGTTCTGCTCATGGCCGTGCCATGGGGGGGACGCTTGCATGCCCCTGCCCTGCTGCGCGCAACCGAGCAGGCCGAAATTTATACAAATGGCGCAGGCACTGCCACACGTGTACCGCATGAAGGGATGCCGTTTAACAAAGGGCAGATCATTCTGGCGTTACGCTCGGCTGACCTTGAACACGATACCGCCGTTGCATCTGCTCGGCTTGCCTCGCTCAATGCCAGCTTATCGGGCCGTGTTTTCGACCCCACCCAGAGTGTGGCGCTCAATGACACCATAGACCAGATTGCCCGCCAGGCCGCAGAGCAGGCCCGTGTGCGGACCGCCATCTCTTTCCTGCAAATACCCGCCCCGTTTACCGGCACTTTGGTTGATGTCCCCCCTGACCTGCATGCGGGAGATACGCTGCATCATCATGAAAAAATCGGCACGTTAATCAGCAATGATGGTGCGGTTATCGAAGCCTATATTGGTGAGCAGGATATGGACCGCTTCAAAATTGGCGCAAGTGCCACTTTTTACCCGACCTCAACTTTTCTGCCCTCCGTTCAGGCCCACGTTACAGCCATATCAGCAGCCTCTCTGCCCGAACTGGACTCGCCTGAACTGGCATCGGCCTATGGTGGTCATGTGCAGGTGCACAAAACTCAGGACACACACCTCCAACCCGACCACGCAACATACAGGGTAAGCCTGCGCCCCGATGTCGTATCCCCCGGCCTTGCGCAACGGACTACGGGGGTCGTCTGTATTCAAAGCAGCCCCTTATCCACACTTCTGCGTATTTACCGCAAAACCATCGCACTTTTCATGGGGGAAGCTGGCTTTTAAAGGCAAAAGAGCGCCGGACCGCACCTTGGCAGGGCAGGTCCGTAGCACTCTGCACGCGCATTTTCTCCCCGCAAAGACTTGCGTTTTCTTTGAAAAATAAACCTGCTACACGAGAGGCATAAAAGTTACAGTATAACAATTGGAGGCAGGTCCGCCATGAAACGCTTTTTCGGTCAACGCCTTTTTCGCGCTACGTTTCTGGCCCTAGCCTCCACAGCTCTCGTGGTACCGGACTGCACACATGCAGAAGAAGGCATGTGGCTTTTTGATCACCTTCCGGTTGCGGCCATGCAGTCCGCCTATCATTTTACACCGACACCCCAATGGATCGAGCATGTCATTCAGTCCTCCGCACGGCTGGCAGAAGGGTGTTCCGCATCGTTCGTATCTGCCGATGGGCTGGTAATGACAAACCATCATTGCGCCAATTCCTGCCTTGCTGCACTTTCGGACAGCAAGCACGATTATTTTCGCGATGGTTTTTACACAAAATCTCTAGCCCAAGAGCGGCAATGCCCCGGAATGGAGCTGGACCGGCTGGATTCCATCACCGATGTTTCCGATCAGGTTGACGCACAAACCAAAGGCAAGAACGCAGGCGCCTATTCGGCCGCAATGCAGGCCATTGAGAGCCGCCTGACAAAAGAGTGCCTGCAAGGCGATGCCGCTCATTGGCGGTGCGACATGGTGTCCCTCTACCATGGGGGGCAGAGCGCACTCTATCGGTATCGCCGTTATCAGGATGTACGCATTGTTATGGCGCCCGAACAGGGGATCGCATTTTTTGGTGGCGATCCGGACAATTTCAGTTACCCACGCTACGACATTGATCTCTCCATGCTGCGTGTTTACGAAAACGGCAAACCTGTTCACACACCCTACCTCCAGTTTGACATCAACGGCCCCAGTGAGCACGAGCTTGTCTTTACATCGGGCAATCCGGGGCGGACGGAACGTGGCTTGCCCGCAGCAGCCCTTGCCTTTCAACGTGATGTTATCAACCCCGCGGTCATTGCCCTTCTCAGCGTGCGGGAAGGGATGTTGTGGCAATATGCGCGCGAAAGTGCCGAGCATGAAAAACAGGCTGAGGATGAACTCTTTGGTGTACAAAACAGCCTGAAATCCTATTCCGGCACACAGGCCGCACTGAGCACAGGCAACATTATTGCACGCCGTGCACAAGAGGATGCTGCCCTTCAGGCGTGGATTGATGCTGACACCACGCGCAGGCAGGAATTTGGAACACCGTTTGCCACGGTCGATAAGGCCATCGCCATCCAACGCAAGCTCTTTACGCAGAACATTGCACTGCACATCATCCTTGACGGGCTAGCCGGAGAGGCCATGACACTGGTGAACGGCGCCGCCGAACGCAGCAAACCAGATGCCAAGCGCAATGCGGGTTACCATGACGCACAGCTTGGCGAAATTGAAGCAGCCCTTGGCGCAAAAACACCCGTATACCCGGAGCTGGAAACCGCATCCCTCGCCCTTGGCCTGACAACACTACGCCAGCTTTTAGGCCCGGATGACCCGCTGGTACAAACAGCACTGGGCAAAGATAGCCCGGACGCCCTTGCTGCACGCCTTGTGCGAGAGACAAAGCTGGCCGACCCTGCCGTACGCCTTGCGCTGTGGAAAGGTGGAGACGCGCTGATAGCAACATCGTCCGATCCGATGATCGCCTTTGCACGCCGCCTACACCCGGCATTGACCGCCCTGCGCAACCAGATGCGTGATGATGTTTCTGCCCCTCTGCATCAGGCCGAAGGGGCAATTGCCCGTGCTCGCTTTGCACAGGCAAAGGCCGAGGGGCACCTTGAGGCACTTTATCCTGATGCAACATTCTCGCCCCGCCTGTCCTATGGCACGGTACAAGGCTGGACACAGGATGGAAAACACATTCCGGCCTTTACCGACTTTGCCGGGATGTATCGCCACGCCACGGGCAGTGCGCCGTTCAACCTGCCCCAGCGGTGGCTGGATGCCAAAAGCAGGCTGGATCTCTCCACGCATCTGGACTTTGTTTCCACGAACGACATTGTCGGTGGTAACTCCGGCTCCCCCGTGCTGAACAGGGAGGGCCATGCCGTCGGATTGATTTTTGACGGTAATCTCCCAAGCCTTGCGGGGGACCTTTACTACGACATCACCTCCAACCGTGCCGTTTCAACAGACACCAGTTCCATTATCGCAGCACTGCGCCATGTGTACGACGAGCAAACACTGGCCGATGAACTGACAAAAGGCCATCGGTAAGGGCTTTTGCCCCCATCTGGCCCTGACTTAAGGCACACGCCCCACGCCTGCATATATAGACGGCAGACATCGGTCATGATGGGGAATGCCCCTATGGAAAACACGCGGGCACAACCGTGGGGCATGCCCCCACCAAGCTGGAATCAACGCCGTCCACCACTGTGTTTACGCACATGCAAAGACTTTCTAATTGTCCGAATGAGGCGCATAATCGGCGCAGTTATGTATCTAAGCAAGAAAGTGGCGACGATTGAAAAAGCCAACCAGCGAACAAAAAACCATTCCGTACCCCGTACGAGATGAGCCTATTTTTCTTGGCACCAAATTAAAGGCGCTCAGGCAGTCACGTGGTTTATCAATCGAGCAGATCGCCAAGGCCATTGGTGTCAACAAATCGTTTATCAGCAAGCTTGAGCACGATTCTGTTGCCCCTTCCATTGCGACACTTGTAAAATATTGCGATGCGGTAGGCGCCTCCGCCGGAACATTATTTACCCGCCCAACAGCCGATATTATTCGCAAAAAAGACCGAAAGCCGATTAACTTTGGAGGCGAAAAGCTTTCAGAATTCATTGTCTCGGGCGAAGGGCAGGATCAGATCATGGTCCTCATTTCTGAAATTGAACCCGGCGGCGGGTCAGGCACAGAGCAATACACACTTCGTTCCATTGTCGATCTGATACATGTTATTGAAGGTCAGCTGGAGCTGGTGCTGGATGACACCACGTATCTGCTGGAAGAAGGGGACACAATTACCTTCCCCCCAACCACGCCACATAGCTGGAAAAACCCGTCTGACACGCACAACGCACGCGCACTCTGGGTGATTGCCCCCCCTCCGTGAATAAAAAGTTTATTCATAGATAAACATAAGTTGACATAGAAAAAATGATGGTGAATGATCCACCCATCATGTGTTGCGCTTATGTGCAGAACACCGCGTGCATGCTTCCGCATGAATAATATGTGCCGCGAATTGTTCTGCAAAAATCTGGAGTCCGATTTTGTCCGATCTCTCACTCCTCCCCCCCGGTCTTGTCGTAAACACAATGAAGGGGGATGTCGCGGAACACCGTGCCGGCGGGTGGCTCTCCTGGAACGGTACACTGGATCTGGATTGCGCCATTGTGGGCGTACCTTTTGACGGAGCATCCGTTGTAAGGACAGGCTCTCGCCACGGGCCGGATGCCGTAAGGCAGGGCCTTATGTATTTTACGACCTATTCCAGTCATGATAAAAAATCCATGACTGACCTGCGTGTTGCAGATATTGGCGATGTTCCGGTTGTCTTGACCAATATGCCCGAAACTTTTTCGCGCATTAGCACCGCCGTAAATGCTCTGGCGTCACGCGGCATTATTCCCATCATGATTGGTGGCGATCATTCCATCGCTTTCCCTGACATGTGCGGTATTATGGATACCCTTCCCGAAGGTGGGAAACTGGGTGTTATCCACTTTGATGCTCACCATGACCTCAGAGAAGCCCACCTAGGCGCGGAATCAAGTGGTGTTCCCTTCCGCAAAGCACTGGAGCGGATGGACACCCGCGTGCATGGTGCAAATATTGTCCAGATTGGTATGGCTGAATTTACAAATTCACCTCAACTGGAAGAATACGCGCAAGAACAGGGCATAACTGTTATTTCCGCAATGGAAGTGCAGGAAAGTGGCATAATACAAGCCATAAACAAGGCTATTGAAATTGCTGGTAACGGCACTGAGGGAATATTTCTCTCGGTCGATATTGATGTGCTGAATCTGGCTTATGCCCCCGGCACAGCCGCCCCCAATCCATTTGGTTTAAGTGCCATAGAGATGCAAATTGCCTTACGCATGATTGGTGCAAGTGGCAAAGTGCTTGGCGCGGACCTTGTAGAAATAGCTCCCCCCTATGACCAGAGCAACCTGACAGGCTCTGTTGGCGCGTCTCTTTTGCTCTCCCTGCTCTATGGCATAGCCAAGAGCAAAAACCTGCTCCAATAAAACCTTATTTTTCAGACCACACCCACACATACCTCCTTAATTTGCGAGCAGACGTCAGCTTTTTATCGGCCTGAGCACTAAAAATAAGGTCGTGCTTATAACGAGCTATCCTGATATCATTCCTTTATAGTAATGGTATCAGGATAAAAAGATGCAACTCAGACAACGCGCACTTCTGGTTGCCATGTCCGGCTATGCGTTAGATAGCTTTGACACCATTATGCTCAGTTTTCTTCTGCCGCAAATTACGCAAAGCCTGCATTTGACCACCACCCAAAGTGGTGCGCTCATGACATGGACCCTCATGGGGGGCGCACTTGGTGGCACACTCTTTGGCATTGCATCGGACTATTTTGGAAGGGCGCGCATCCTAACCATAACCATTGCCATTTTTTCTTTTTTTACTGTTCTCTGTGCGTTTTCATCCAGTTTTTCAGAACTCCTCGCATGGAGGGTCTGTGCAGGCATTGGCCTTGGGTGTGAATTTGGCCTTGGCATGGCTTTAGTCAGTGAATACTACCCCGCCTCCATGCTTGGGCGCATAACCTCATGGGTGGGTATGAGCTGGCAATTTGGCGTGCTTGCGGCGTCCCTGCTTACGCCTTTTCTTTTACCCTACGTTGGCTGGCGCGGCATGTTCATAATTGGTGGAGCACCTGCCATTCTAACATGGTTCATCCGCCACTCCCTGCCTGAACCGGGCAGTTTTCAAAGACGCCGCCTGTCAGACCACGGCATATTCCCGTTATGGGCCTTGTTTGCAAACAGGGAGATGACCCAAAAAAGTCTTGCAATCATCTGCATGAGTACAATCCAGAACTTTGGCTACTACGGTTTAATGGTCTGGCTACCGTCTTATCTGGTCAACCAGTTCCACATGTCCCTCAACCTTTCAGGTGTTTGGACAGCAGTAACCGTGTGCGGCATGATAAGTGGCATATGGATTTTCGGGCAGATGACAGACCGTCTGGGATTGAAAACCAGTTTTCAGATATACCAGATTTTTGCTGCAATTTCTGTTGGATTATATGCATCCCTCTCAACAAAAGAACTGCTTCTGGTTGCGGGGTTTGTCGCAGGGATTTTTGTTAATGGTATGATGGGGGGATACGGTGCCCTTATCACCCGCCTTTACCCCACAGCCATCCGTGGCACAGCCCAAAATGTGCTCTGGAGCATAGGCCGCGCTCTGGGCGGGCTGGGACCGGCAATTTTTGGCGCAGTACTGATGCACACGTCTTACAGTCAGGCGCTCCTTTTCCTTGCTGCAATTTACGTCTTGGATTTTCTGGTCACGTCCGTGTTTATTCCATCTCGGCTTAATGAAAACCGAATATCATGAAACAACGTTTGTCTCGTTAACAACCTCACGCACCCGGTCAAGAAAAAACAGGGCCAACCGTGACAAGGATCGGTTCTCTGACCAGACAGCATATGCCCCGACCGTAATGGTTGGCACAAATGGACGCGATGCAATGCGAAAACGCCCCGAGTTTGCAGTTAGGGAATCAACAATGGCAATGCCGGCACCAGCTTCGGCCAAGGCGCAGGCTGTGTTGCCGTATCTGACTTCTGCCGAAAAATTAAACTCTTCTTTTTCCTGTTCAAATGCGTTCCGCGTTGCTTCTCCCAACCGTGTTCCGCGCTCAAGTGCGATAAAATGATGGTTACGCAAATCAGACGGTCTGATCTCCTTTTTAGCACTTAAAGGATGGTCAATCGGCATGACACATATCATTTCACACTGGCACAGCATTTCCGACTGTAGGCCCGGTTTTTCACCATATGCCAGAATAAACCCCAGCTCTGCACTGTGCCCTTCCACACCATTCAGCACCCCTTCATAACGGCGCACATCAAAATATGTTCTGATTCTTGGCCGAAATGCCTGTGTTTTCTGAATAGCTTGCGTGATCATGCCATAACCCAGAGGAGGCGTTGCAACGAGCCGGAGTTGCCCTGCCCTGCTCTCGCGAAAGTCACGGATACGCAATTCCAACTTATCATGCAGATCAAAAATAGCTTCTGCATCTTCAGCAAGGGCCGTTGCTTCTGGTGTTGGATAGATACGGCTGTTCACACGCTGGAACAGGGCAAACCCCACCTGATCTTCCATGACCTTGAGCGCGTTGCTTATGGCAGGCTGGGAAAGGCCAAGCACACGTGCTGCGGCAACCGTCGTATTATGGCGGATGATTGCACGCAGTATCTCAATTTGTCTCAGATTCATCTATAACCAACATCAATAAGGGGCCACGATATCTAATCGCTATTATAATTGTATAGATTAGTACAAAATGGCAATGATTTTTCATAGGTAGAGGTTATCTGACGGACACCACCGAGTAAGGTAGAATGTTGTTATGAGTCGAATTATCCGTATTGCCGCAGCGCAGATGGGTCCAACACAGCGTAGTGACACCCGTCATGACACTCTGGCCCGCATGCTCGGCCTGCTGGAGAACGCTGCATCGCAGGGAGCTACTCTGGTTGTCTATCCCGAGCTGGCGTTCACAACGTTTTTTCCACGATGGCTGCTTGAAAAAAACGAACTGCAAAGCCAGTACGAAACATCCATGCCCAACCCGCACGTTCAGCCACTTTTTGACCGCGCCAAAGAACTGAGGGTAGGGTTTTATGTGGGATATGCCGAACTTACCCCCCAAGGCCAGCAGTTTAACACCAGCATTCTTGTCTCGCCTGATGGAACTCTTCTAGGGAAATACAGAAAAGTTCATCTTCCCGGATCTGTCGAACCTCGGCCGGGTGCCAAATACCAACAGCTTGAAAAACGTTATTTTGAATATGGTGACCTCGGGTTCCCCGTTTTCCGTTCCAATCAGGAATGGTGCGGCGCACTCATGGGAATGCTGATCTGCAATGACAGGCGGTGGCCTGAGGCATGGCGCTCGCTTGCCCTCCAGGGCATGGAACTGTTGTGTGTTGGCTATAATTCGGCGGCCTATGACCCCAATGGTGGCGATACAGAAAGCGCAGTCCTACGCACTTTTCATGCACAGCTCGTCATACAGGCCAATGCCTACATGAATGCCTGTTGGGCTGTTGCCGTAGCAAAGGCCGGAAACGAGGATGGCTCCGGCCTTATTGGCGGTTCCTGCATTGTTGACCCCAACGGCCTTATTGTTGCGCAGGCACAAACACTGGCGGATGAAATCATTATTGCTGACTGCGACATGGATTTATGCGAGCAGGGGAAAAGCAAAATGTTCAACTTCGAGGCGCACCGCCGTCCCGCGCACTACCAGCGCATTACGCAACAGACTGGTGTTATTCTGCCCGAGGACGAACAACTCTCGTGAAATCATTCATACTGAGCACCCTTGCCGCCCTTATGCTTATCTGGGATGGCCTCTCTCATCAGGCTATTGCTGCCGGGGTGCTCCGTATTGCCGTCAATCCTATTTATCCCCCTCTTGAATTCCGTGACCCCGTAACAGACGCGCTTACCGGGTTTGACATTGATTTTGGAAATGCCCTTGCCAAACAAATGAACATGACGCCTGAATGGGTAGAAACATCGTTTCAGCAGATGATCTCCTCCGTGCAAAGTGGACGCACGGACATGATCCTGAGTGGTTTTTCTGATATGCCACAACGCCATACTGTTCTGGATTTTGTTCCTTACCTGCTCTCTGGCGCGCAGGTTCTTGTTCTTGACCACAGTTCCGCCACCCGAGCCGAAGACCTGTGCGGCCAACAGGTTGCGGCAAGCCGCGCGACCTCCTTTCCCTCCATTATTGCGAACTGGAGCCGCACGAACTGCGAAGCGCAAGGGAAGCCGGGTATTATCTTCTACCCGTCGGAAAGTGGGGCGGATGCACGCATCCAACTGTTGCAGGGCCGTGTTGCGGCCATGGTTCAGGGGCGAGAGACTGTGGGGTATTTTATGTCCATCACCCACAATGCCTTCCGTCGGCTTGGCACGCCTCTTTCGCATATGATTCTGGCAATTGCTTTTGCCAAAACCTCTCCCGAACTCAGGGACAAAGTGCAACTTGCCTTTGAACACCTGAAAAACGATGGAACCTATGCCAAACTTCTGCGGCAATGGTCCTTGGAAAATGATGCTATCGTAACGCTATCGGATGGATCAACACCGTGACCGGACAGGCCCCCCGCATAACCACACACGATGCCGCACATTACCTTGCCCTCCCTCCCGGGCACCGCGTTGCGTGGCACCAGCTTATTTCAGGCGTTGTGATTGTTCTGTTTTTGGCGTGGGTTGTGCACGCGTTTGCCACCGGGCAGATCGCATGGTCCTATGTCGGGCAGTTTCTGTTTGTTCCTGCAATTCTGCGCGGGGTGGGGGCAACCCTGCTTATGGCAATCTGCGCCATGGCACTGGGTATGGTCGTGGGGCTTATGCTGGCCCTTGGGCGGCTGTCCCCCTCGCGTCTGCCCCGCATTGTGTCGGGTCTGTATGTGTGGCTGTTCCGTGGTGTGCCGGTTATTCTGCAACTTCTGATCTGGTTTAATCTGGCACTTATTTTCCCCCACATCATAATCCCCGGCCTTGCGACATTCCGGACCGTGGACCTGATGACGCCATTTTTGTCCGCACTTTTCGGGCTTGGCCTTAATCAGGCGGCCTACATAGCAGAAATTTTTCGGGCCGGTTTTCAAAGTCTGGATGCAGGACAATATGAGGCAGCCTCTGCAATAGGCATGACCCGCCTGATGGCTATAAAACGCATTATTCTGCCACAGGCATTTCGCAACGTCATACCGCCACTTGGTAATGAGTTCATTAACATGATCAAACTGACCTCTCTGGCCAGTGTCATTCAATACCCAGAAGTGCTCCATAATGCCGAAAACATTTACTATGCCAACACACGGGTTATAGAACTTTTGATTGTTGCCGGTTTTTGGTACCTTCTGGCTGTAACGGTTCTCTCCCCACTCCAGCACCTGCTTGAGCGCCATTTTGCCAAAGGAAAGCGCTAATGGCTGAACCAATGATCTGGATACGTGAACTCCATAAATCCTTTGGTGCAAACCCTATTTTAGAAGGGATATCGCTCGATATTCCAGCCGGGCAGGTTGTGTGTATTCTTGGGGGGTCGGGGTCTGGCAAGACAACCCTGCTCCGCTGCATTGCCCAGCTTGAAACGCCCGAATACGGGCTGATTGTTATGAATGGCGAACTTTTGGGCCAGCAGGAGCATAACGGCCGCATAGTCCCCCGCAGCGCGCGTGACATTGCCCGCCAACGCCGCCTGACCGGCATGGTGTTCCAGCGGTTTAACCTGTTTGCCCACATGACCGTTTTACAAAATGTTATGGAAGGGCCGGTCCATGTGCAAAAGCGGCCAAAGGAGGAGGTCAGGGCCGAAGCGCTGGCCCTGTTAAAAAAAGTCGGCATGGAGGCCCGGGCCGGACACTATCCCGCCCAGCTTTCTGGCGGGCAGCAGCAGCGCGTGGCCATTGCCCGCGCACTGGCACTTAAGCCCTCCGTTATGCTGTTTGATGAACCAACCAGCGCGCTGGACCCTGAATCCGTCAACGACGTGCTGGCTGTTATGAAAGATGTCGCCACCACTGGCGTCACCATGCTGGTGGTCACCCACGAACTGGCTTTTGCACGCGAGGTCGCGGATCGGATCGTCTTTATGAATGAGGGCATCATTTTGGAAGACGCCCCGACAGACGTATTTTTCAACACCCCGCGTGAGGAACGTACCAAAACGTTTCTTGCTGCCGTACTGGGCCACCACAAACCGGCAAAACTGTAACCAAGGAGACAAGACCATGACCATTACTTATGATGATGTTCCAATCCGCCCTGCAAACCTTGCCGGTCCCGCGCCAGAATTCCCCTGGCCCCACGGCAAGCGTGCGGCAATGATGCTGTCCTTTGATATTGACGCAGAAACTGCCGTAACGTCCAAGGACCCCGCCCATTTTGAAAAGCTGGTCTCCATGTCCTACGGCGGATACGAGGCACGGGTCGGTCTGCCCAAAGTTCTTGAGCTACTGCGTGAACTCAACCTCAAAGCGACCTTTTTTACCACCGGCTGGGTGGCCGACGCCTACCCCGCAATGGTTGAGTCCCTTTTGAAAGATGGTCACGAGATTGGCCACCATGGCTACCACCACCTCCTGCCCGACCCCGGCTCCCCCCATATTGAAAGTGAGCTGGAAAAAGGGTTTGAAGCACTGGCCCGCCATGGTGTGCGCCCGGTTGGGTACCGCGCCCCCTACGGCGAGAGCTGCAACGAACTGCGTACTGCTCTCAAGCGTGAAGGCATGTTGTATTCCAGCAGCTGGCGTGATGACGTGCGGCCCTACCGGCAGGTTCTGCCCGATGGCACATCTGGGGTTGTCGAAATTCCCCCCAGCTCCTGTTACGATGACTGGCTGCATGGCATGAGCACACGCTTTGGCCCACGCCCCATTTTTCCCAAAGAGCATGTGCTGTCCATGTGGAAAGATGAGCTGGACGAAATCCGTGCATGGGGTGCCATGGTTGGCACAGTGCTGCACCCACTTGTTAGTGGTCGCCCAATGCGTTTGCGGTTATTGCGGAACCTTTTGCAATATACACTGGAATGTCGTGATGTGTGGATTGCCACAGGCGAACAGGTTGCCCGGCACTTTGAAGCCTGCGAAGCCGCAGCAAAACTGACGCCAACCCAAAAGGACGGTACGGTATGAGCGAACGCCCCCTGCGCATCAGTGGCATAAAGCAGGCCATTTTGTGGGACGCTCAGTCCCAAAGCCACTGTTACGTACCCAATGCGGCCATTATCTTATATCAGGGCCGGGTTATGTTTGCCGGGCCGGAGCAGCAGCTACCTGCTGACTATGCCTCTCTCCCGGTAGATGTGAATGGGGGGAACTTTCTCGTCATGCCGGGGTTTGTGAATATTCACTCTCATCCGGCAACCGAACCCCTCAGCCGGGGCATGTTTGACGAACTCGGCTCACCGGGCCTGTATTACTCCTCTCTTTACGAATACATGCCGGTATTCCGTGCAGATGCCACCAGCAAACCCGACTGCGCCCGCGTAGCCTACAGCGAAATGCTTCTCTCGGGTGTAACCACGGTTGTGGACCTTTCCACCCCGTGGAACGGATGGCTTGACGTAGCGGAGGAAAGCGGGCTGCGCGTCTGCCTTGGACCAATGTTCCGCTCTGCTGCATGGAAAACCACAAACGGCTACACAGTGGATTACACATGGGCTGAAGATGGAGGCCAGCGCTCCATGGCGGACGCCATGGCTATTGTGGATGCAGCTTTGTCCCATAGCTCCGGCCGCCTTTCTGGTATGGTTGTTCCTGCTCAGGTGGACACCTGCTCGCCTGAAATTCTGCAAGCCTCGCTCAAGGCTGCGCAGGCCCGGAATATCCCGTGGCAAATCCACGCGGCTCAGTCCATTGTCGAGTTTCAGGAAATCACTCACCGGCATGGTATGACCCCCATCCAATGGCTGGACAGCCTTGGGCTGCTGGGGCCACGCAGCATTATTGGGCACAGTATCTTTCTCGATGATCACCCGTCCACGCCATGGCACACCAAGACCGACCTTTCCATTCTGGCTGACAGAGGGGCTGCCATAGCGCATTGCCCTACAGTTTTCGCGCGCAGAGGCTACGTTCTACGCGACTTTGGGCGCTACAAACGCGCAGGCCTGCGCTTGGGCATTGGCACGGATTCCTACCCACACACCATTCTGGATGACCTCCGGCTTGCCGCCTATCTGGGCCGCATTCAAGAACAAAGCCCCTGTGCGGTTTCCACCACCGATGTGTTTGACGCGGCAACCCATATTGGTGCCTCCATACTCGGCCGCCCCGATCTTGGACGGCTGGAAAAAGGAAGCTGCGCTGATCTGGTTCTGGTGGATATGACCCACCCCATGATGCGCCCTTCCATTGACCCTGTTCGGTCCCTGATCTTCTCATGTGACGACCGTGCCATACACTCCGTATATGTTGCCGGGCGCAAGGTGGTTGAAAAAGGGCGTGTTCTGAGCATGGACTACGAAAAAGCAACGCAAAACCTTGTGCGCGAACAAGCCCGTATTGCGGGTTCTGTCTCACAACGTGACCGGCTTGGCCGCACGGTGGAAGAACTCATCCCCCCCACCTACCCCACCCGGGCATGAGACAACTTGTGCACAAAGCATGGAAGATAAGCAGCACGCTGGGGCTGTGTGTTTTCCTGTGCCTGAACAACACTAAAACACACGCGGCAGCCCCGCCTCTTCTGATCGGCCTGTATCCCAGTTACCCTCCGCTTGACATGCGCGACCCCCAGACCAATGCCCTTGAAGGGTTTGACGTTGATCTGGGCCGCGCCCTAATCCAACACATGCCCCGCAGCGCCAGCGTGGTTGAAACATCCTTTGCCCAACTTATTCCCTCTCTTCTGAGCGGGCGCATTGATCTTTTTTTCAATGGTATGATGGACACCCCAACCCGGCGCGAAAGTATTGCGTTTGTTGACTACCTTCAGGCGGGCTTCCAGTTTATCACGCTTGCGGGAGAGGCTAGTGCCCCACACACCCTTCCCGAGCTCTGTGGTAAAATGGTTGCTGCCAGCAGGCTTACTTCCGAACCGGCACACCTGCTTGCGTGGAGTGCGGAACATTGTGTTCAGCAACACCTCCCCCCTGTGGAGTTATTTGCTACGGAAAATTCAGCCGATGCGCGCCTGCAACTGCGCGAAGGCAGGGTTGTGGCCGTGTTACAGGACAGTTTGACCACACCATGGCTACTACAGGTCAACAACGGTGTGTTTGAACAGCTTGGGGAGCCTTTTGGCCTCACACCTCTGGGCATTGGTCTTTCCAAAGGCAATAGTCTGCTCAACTGCCAGATAACGGCGGCTTTGGCAGAGTTGCAGGCGAACGGGACATACCTTGCCCTTATCCACAAATGGCACCTGCCGCAGAGCAGCGCACTCCCACCCATGCCGCAACACGCTGGATGTTACGACCATGCCCCCTGAACGCATTCTTGTTATCAACCCCAACTCATCGGCCCGTGTCACGCAGGCTATTGACGTAGCCCTTATGGGCCTGCGCGCGAAAAGCCCGTTTACCATTGATGTCATGGACATTCCCCAAGCCCCGGCGGGCGTTGCCCTCCAGAGCGATGCAGACCGCGCTGCCCCCCTTGTGCAAGCCCTTATCGCCCAGCAAAAAGCCGCAGCTTACGCCATTGCCTGCTTTAGCGACCCCGGCGTACATGGTGCGCGGGAAAATATGCCCTGCACGCCCATTCGCGGTATTGGAGAGAGTGCCATTTTGCACGCACTCACCAAAGGTGAGCGTTTTGGTATTATTGCCTTGTCCGAAAAATCCGTGTTCCGGCAAAGGCGTCTGATCCGCGGCATGGGGGTGGGCGAACGCTACGCGGGCAGCTACCCGGTTGATACCTCGGCCGAAGGTGCGACAGACCACCGGCTGCTTGAGCGCATGGTGGACGCTGCCGGGCATTTACGCCAGCAGGGTGCCGATATTATCATCATGGGGTGTGCGGGCATGGCGCATTTTCAAACAGAGCTGGAAAAACGGTGTGCTCTCCCGGTTATTGAACCAACAAAGGCCGCCGTGGCCCTGCTTATTGGCGACCTTTGCCTCCTCCCCCCTGCCGTTTAAGCGCGCCCCTGCCCCACCGGGGCCAGAGGCACGTATGCCGTAACCTTACGTGAAAGAGACCAGTTGCCCGGCTGGCTGGTCAATCACTTCATCCTCGCGCATGACAACATGCTCACGGACAACGGTCATCACTGGCCAGCCCGTGCAGTGATACCCGGCAAAAGGCGTCCACCCGCATGGGGAGGTAATCCAGCTTTCTTCAATTGTACGCTCCTTGGCTAGGTCAACAATTGTAAAACTGGCATCGTACCCCGGCGCAATTTTCCCCCTCCCCACGGCCCCGTACACACGCGCGGGCCCTGCTGACATTAATTCGGCCATACGCTCCAGTGGCAGACGCCCTGCATTGACATGATCGAGCATAATGGGCACCAGCGTTTGCACACCCGTCAGCCCGGAGGCTGTTTGTGGCCATGGCCGTTCCTTTGCTTCGCGCGAATGGGGGGCATGGTCGGAGCCTATGCAGTCCACGTAGCCTGCGTTAACAGCGGCCCATGTGGCATCGTAATGTCTGCGGTCGCGAATGGGGGGGCTCATAACCGCGTAGCCTCCCAGCCGTTCGTAGGCCTCCGGGCCAATCTGTGTCAGGTAGTTTACCAGCACCTCAACGGTTCCCAGCCCTTTAAAATCCTGCATGTAGCTGAGTTCTTCCGCCGTGGAGACATGCAGAATATGTGCTTTACGCCCGGTTTTTTTGGCCAGTTCCATAAGACGCCGCGTGCCCAGAAACGCACACTCCACGTCCCGCCATTCCATGTGGTTCCGATAGGGCTGGCCGACGGTAAACAGTTTCCGCCGCTCCTCAAGCCGTGTCTGGTCTTCCGAATGGTAGCAGACCGTGCGTGTTCCGTTACGCATCAACGCTTCAAGGCTTGCGTCATCCTCCACCAGATAATCGCTTGGGGCAGAGCCTGCAAATACCTTGATCGCACAGACATTTGCCTCCTGCTCAAGCGTGTTGAGTTCGGGAATGTTTTTCTTTGTCGCACCAACATACATCCCCACATCGCACCAGGCCGCACCGGGAATGAGTGTGCGTTTGCGGGCAATGGCATCTTCTGAAACAACGGGGTCACGCGTATTGGGCATATCAAACAATGCCGTTACACCCCCAAGGATAGCCCCTTTTGTGCCCGTATAAATGGTTTCCACAGTCGGGTCGCCGGGTTCGCGCAGGTGCACGTGCGGGTCAATAATACCGGGCAGAACGTGCAGACCCGCACAGTCAATAACCTGATCGGCTGTTGCCGTCCGCAAATCTCCGATGGCTACAATTTTTCCGTCACGGCAGCCGACATCCGTCACTTCGGTTTTTTCAGCTACAACCGTGCCGCCTTTTAGAATAGTGCCAAAATGCGCCATCATTTTGCTCCTTATGACCGTGCTGAAGACTATGGACCCGTTGAATGCCATCACTGTAGCAGGGTGAGCGCATTTCTGTCGTATTGGAATAGCGTGCATGGTATAAGCCGGACAAATAGCCATTCTGAATATAGAATTATACAACGACAATTATATTTTCTTATACTTTCCCAAATCTGGACATAGGAACAATCCTCGGCAGGATACTGGAGCCAACGTGACGACAAAAGATAATCGTATTGCGTATATCCGTGGGCAGTTTGTCCCGCTGGAAGAGGCTTTCATTCCTGTTATGGACCG
Organism: Acetobacter sp.; assembly: GCA_047719095.1. GTDB lineage: Bacteria > Pseudomonadota > Alphaproteobacteria > Acetobacterales > Acetobacteraceae > Acetobacter. The sequence goes on along the minus strand of JBDNSL010000005.1, from coordinate 25,379 downwards.
GGGCTTCCTTTTTGGGGATGGCGTGTATGAGGTCACAGCCGTTATTGAAGGGCGGCTGGTGGACAATGCCCCGCACCTTGCGCGCCTGTCCCGCTCACTGGAGGGAATTGGCATTCCCAACCCGTTTTCTTCTCAAGAGTGGACAGAAATTGAAGAAAACATTGTGCGCCAGAACGCATTACGCAATGGCCTGATCTACATTCAGGTAACCCGCGGCGTGGCTGAGCGGTCTTTCAAATACCCCAAGGGGCTGGCACCAACGGTGGTCATGTTCCCTCAGTTCTCACCCGTTCAGCATAACCCCCTTACCCGGACAGGAGCGCGGATTATCACACTGCCGGACCTTAGGTGGAAGCGGTGTGACATCAAATCGACCTCCCTGCTTGCGCAGGTTCTTGCAAAGCATGCAGCGGACACAGCCGGAGTTGCAGAAGCATGGATGCTCCATGGTGAGCATATCACAGAGGGCGCATCCTCCACCGCCTACATTGTGACCCATCAGGGGGAAATTATAACCCGCGAACTCTCGCACGAGGTTCTGCCGGGCATTACCCGCCAGACAATGCTGTCCATTGCACAAAAACTGAACCTGCGTGTTATCCAGCGCCCCTTTACGCGGCAAGAAGCCCTGAATGCGGCGGAAGTCTTTTATACCAGCGCATCCACCATTGGCATTCCGGTTATCGAGATTGATGGCCAGAGCGTTGGCAACGCCAAACCCGGCCCCGTCTTCAAGGCACTTTACACTACTTACCTGCAAGCCGTTATGAGCCTGCCCGAAATCATTCCCGCCCAGCCCTGACCCCCTGCATCTGTTAAGGACAACCCATGACCATCACACGTCTTGACCCCCATGAACGCCTGAGTGGCGCTGTTATCCATAATGGACTTGTCTATCTGGCAGGGCAGGTCACAACAGATACTACGCTGGATACGCAGGCACAGACCGCCAATGTTCTTGCCCAGATCGATACCCTGCTGGAGCAGGCTGGCAGCAGTAAGGCCAATATTCTATCCGTGCAGATTTTTATGCCGGTTATTGCCGACATTAGCGCCATGAACGCGGCATGGGATGCATGGCTGGACAAGGACAACAAACCAGCCAGAGCAACTGTTGAGGCCAAACTGGCCGACCCTGCATGGAAAGTGGAAATAACGCTGGTCGCACGGGTTGGCTAGAATAGAATAAGCGCCAGAACAACACGACAAAGCAAACCCCTGAAAGCCGCCTGTATGCACATACTCTCCGCCCACCAGACCCGGCAGGTCCTTCCTTTTCGTCCACTCATGGACATGCTGCGTTCAGTAGTCAGGTCGTATTATCAGGGCCATATCGTCTGCCCTGAACGTCTGGTTGTGCCAACACACGACAGACAGGGGCTTGTCATGTCCATGGTGGCCTGTGGGGCAGATATTCTTGCCCACAAGCTTCTCACCATTTTTCCACACAATACAGACCTGCCAACCATACAGGGCCAGGTAACCTGCCTGGATGCAAAAACAGGCCGTTTTCTGTTCGCACTTGATGGCATTACAACAACAGAACGCCGGACTGCGGCCATGTCCATGCTGGGGCTGGAATGCTTTTGCCCCCCACGCCTCAAACATGTTCTGCTTATTGGCACAGGCGCACAGGCACGTGTGCATTTAGAAGCGTTGAACACACTCTACCCCGGCCTTCATGTTTTTGTGCGTGGCCGCACAGCCAAAAGCGTTCAAGCCCTTTTGGATGGGCCCTACACCAACCTCCACCTACAGGCAGCGCCACAAAAGCCCGATGTGCCGTATGACCTTGTTCTGGCTGTAACCAGCAGCAAGGACATTCTGTTTGATCAGGATGCCACGCCCGAAACACTGGTTATTGGTGTTGGTGCCTACCGCCCGGACATGATCGAAATTGGCCCCCGCATTGTGCAGCAAAGCCTGTGTGTGGTGGATGACCCTGTTGGTGCCCCCACTGAGGCAGGTGATCTGATTCAGGCCAATAAAGACTGGTCTGAAGTCAGAGCACTTGCCGAGTTTTTGGATAACGCGGCACAGCGCAATGCCCCGGCCCTTACGCAACCCGTATTTTTTAAAAGTGTGGGATGTGCTGCGTGGGATCTGGCGGCATGCCGCCTTGTCCATGCCACCATGCCCACGCTTTGACCCCTACTCTGTCTTATCCGGGCCAATCACTGCTCGGATAAAATTCTGTCGATAGAGGCTTCAAGCTCGACAGAGGCCTGTTTTTCGCGCGCTTCCCATTGCTCAAGGCGGGTCGTATCGTTTTGCAAGGTGGCTTTGGCACCGGCAATACACGCAGTCATGCTCGCAGCCGATGGCCCCCCCAGCAGGGTACGCTGCTCCACAAAATGCAGCGGGTCCATCGCCTGTGCAAATATGGCCGGGTCCAGACCAAGCCCCGACAGCCCCTGCGCCTGAGCCGTGCGGTCCAGATCGGCCGACGTACATGTCTGTGGTGACAGGCCCGCAGCAATGCAGTCCCGCACAAAGCAGGCCACAAGGTGGTGCGCCGTCCGCCAGTCCTTGTTGCAGTGCCGGACAATGGCGGAGGACAGGTCTGTTACCTGCGCCCAGTTACTGCCTGCAAGCTCTGCCATGCGTTCGCGCTTGAGGGCTACATCCGTTATCAGTTCAGCCGCAGCGCCAAGGCGTAGGGCCAGCGCCTGCCCACAGTCCCACAATATGGCCTGCGTGTTCCGCCTCTCCATAATGGGAAAGCCGGTGGGCCCTTTTTCGGCACTAAAAACAGTTACGAGAAAACCCAAGGACCGCGCAGCCAGACCTTTCATATCTTCAAGCGCATCCGGGTTTTTCTTTTGCGGCATAATGCTGCTTGTACCACAGTAGCGATCAGGCACTTCCACCATGCCAAACTCCGCCGTGGACCATAGGAACAAATCCTCGGAAATACGCCCCAAAGTCTGGGAGGCAACGGAGAGAACACTGGCGTATTCCATTTCCAGATCATGGCTGAGAATGGAATCCATTGTGTGCGCTAACGGTGCTGAAAACCCGAGCAGTTCGGATGTACGCTCGCGGTCGATGGCAAAATCGCTTCCGGTCATGATCGCAGCCCCAGCGGGGGAGCGGTTCAGCCTTTCGTAAAAAGAGACCAGACGCTCTGTATCGCGTGCAAAGCAGACTTCAAACATGGTGGCCCAATGGGCAAAGGTCGTAGGTTGCGCGTGCTGGCCATGCGTATAACCCGGCATGACAGCGCCCAGCGCATCGGCCGCCCTGGTCAACAAGGCCTTACGCAACAGAATAAGGTTGTGAATAAGAGCATGAACATGCTTGCGGAAGGTCATACGCCGGGCAACTTCGATCAGATCACCTGAGCTTCTGCCCAGATGAATGCGCCCACCAATATCCTCGCCATAAAGATTGATCAGGTAATGCTCGCCCGAATGCATGCCACCATCGGCACGGGCACGGGCTTCCTCCATGCCTTCGCTTTCCATCTGCCGCAGGCCCGACAAAAGCGCACGCCCGATGTCCGGTGTGATAACGCCTGTTTCTGTCATCATGACAATATGCGCTTTATCAAAAGCATGGATGCCATGAATGGACTCGCCCAAAAGGTTGGAGCGATGAAAATCAATATGCTGCAAAGGTTCTTCGCTCAGACGCCCGCCTGATGTACGAAAACCCTGATATTCGCTCTTATTGTTCATGAAATCCGCTTTCAGGTATCAAGACTATACGTTGTCACATTTTGCAGTCAGAGACGGTATATCCGTTGCCAGTCCTTCGCCTTCCAACGCCCAAACCCGCTCCAGCAGCCGAGTTGCGGCCACATCCCCGACAACAGGTGTTGCAAGGGAGCGAAATTTTGCAATCAGAGCCGCATCAGACAACGGATTGTTCCAAGACCCGCTGGGGACATCAAGGCACGCATGCGCACTTTTGCCACTATACGTTTCAACATCAATGCGGGCTGCAAGGTTGCTGCTTATATCGGGCGAGACCACAAGCTCCACACGGTCCATAAAAGCTGTGACCTCAGCACTGCCCCGCAATGGCGGCTGAAAGCATGCAAGGTCTGCCTGCCCCGTCAGCCATGCAACCGCAACCGCATAAGGCAGACTCATCTGCGCATCGACCAGAGAGTGAATGCTGGTTGCCCCACACATGCGGGCTATGGTCTGTGTTACCGAAACACGCAGTTTTTTAATATCGGATGCGGGATGGGCATCTCGCAGTTTCTGGGCAATTTCTACTGCGGAATGTGTGCCACGGCAGGATGCAAACGGTTTGATGGACGAGCGATGAATACGCCATAGCTCCCCCAGATCAGCCACAAGAAGCCCCGCATCCGTGGTGGCTGGGTGTGTATATGTCTTAAAAAATCCGCCCCAGTCTGCCTCAAAAACACTGTCTGGCCCCGTCATGCCCTGGCGGGCGAGTTCTACCGCCATAAGTCCAGCTGCGGCGGCATGGCCTGGGTGCAAACGTTTGGTCATGGCCCCATTGCCCATGAACGACCAGTTACCCGACGCAAAGGAGCCAGCAATGCCTAGCGCATGCGTTGCAACAGCTCCATCCAGCCGCCACAAACGTGCAACGGCAATACAGGCCCCAAACACGCCGCAAGTACCAGTGGAATGCCACCCGGCATTATTGTGTGCATCGTACCCACCTGCGGCCTCCATAACCCGGCGGGCCACATCATACCCCGCAGCAACCGCTGCCATCACATCGTTGTCCGTGGCATGGGGGGCTTTGGCAAGGGCTGCCATAACGGCAGGCACAATAACCGCACCAGAATGATCGCAGCCACTTGCATCATCCAACTCAAGCGCGTGCGCTGCTGTCCCGTTAATAAGTGCTGCCGGAAAAGCAGGCACGCCTTGCCCACTCCCCCAGACCACAGCCGGACCACCCTCTCCACAAAGACTGGCGCACGCCCCAAGCACACTCTGCGGTTCGGGCTGCCCACTGCCAGCCATGCCCACGCCTAGTGTATCCAGCACATGCCGCCGCACCGCATGCCGTGTTGGCAAAGGCAGGGCGGCAGCACTCAGGCCCATGTAAAATGTTGCAAGATGGTGAGAGAATGTCTGAATCATTGTGCTCACAATAAAACACCCATGCCGCTATGCCCGATACCAAAAGAGCAAAGGGGACGCATAACCGCCCCCTTTGCCACCAATCAGAACGTTGCATTCAGGCGGGCATAGTAATACCCACCATTAAAGCCCATCTGACCACTGCGTGTTGAATACCAGTAAGACCCAATATAGCTGTTGGCTTCTGGCAGTTTACGGGGTTTGATGTTGAAAATGTTGAGCGCGCCCACAGCAAGGTGAAGGCGGTTCATCAGACGGTAGCCAATTTCGATATCCGTGTTCCAGCGGGGTTCATTCACAAATGCCTGAAAAACGCTGGTGGAATACGCATTTGGCCCTGTGTAGTAGGTCAGGTTTTCATTAACTGCGCCAAACCGTGTTTCACGGATCATTGCGTCAAAACGCCCCTTTTGCCAGTTAAGCGTCATAATAATTTTGCTACGTGGTGTTGCGTTGCAAAGATAGGTCGCCAGCTGGTCATTCAGTTGGGGCTTGCCCGACGCGTTGAGAGCCATGTGGTGAATGGTTGTGCGGTTAAGGCTGATCGCAAGACTGGGGCGGAACGTGCCGTAATTCCGGTAAGGAATGGTGTAGTCACTGGTAATGTCCAACCCTTGGGTCCGAGTGCTTGCACCATTGGTCAGATAGGTTGCTGAGACCTGAGACGGGTTAGCCGTTGATGGCAACGCAATGTTGTTGGCTGTAATGGCATTGATAGCCGCAGTGCCGTTAACAGCCCCACCACCAACAATACGGTCACGAATATTGATCTGATAAACGTCAGCCGAAATATGCCAGTGATCAATCGGCTCCAGCACAATACCGGCACTGGCGTTGGTTGATCGTTCAGGCTTAAGCGGTGCGGCACCAATTAAACGGGCACCCGGCGAATTAACGGCCAGCAGGCCAGAGGCCCCACCTGTTGCAGAGGTAATAATGTTACTGAAGTATTCCTCCGCCAGAGTTGGTGCGCGGAAGCCACTGCTGATAGATGCCCGCAAGGCAACACGCCGGTTAAAGTCATACCGTGCTGCAATTTTGCCGTTCTGCGTATCGCCCACGTCCGTGTAATGCTCTGTTCGGCCAGCCAGATCAATATCCAGCTTTTTGATCGGATGGAAATCCACATCAATATAACCAGCAGTCACGTTACGGCTATGAGAACCGGCACTCCCCGGGGTTAACCCACCAAGCCCCTGCGATCCACCACCAAAGTAGGATGCAGGTTCGCCAGCACCAATCGTATACTGCTCATATCTGTATTCCGCACCGGCCGCAAAGTGAATTGGCGTTGCCATAAGCGGCACTTTGATATCACGCGTCAGGTCAAAATTGCTCGTCCACTGCGTATTGCGGTAACTGGCAATATGGAAGCTGGTGGGGGTTACGCCATATGCTGCATAATAACCAAGGTTTGCTGTATTCTTGTTGCCAATATCAGCAAGATCCTCACCCCAGACTGTTGCTGCTTTCCAGTCAAACCCAAGAATTTTACCACCCTTGAACCCTAGTGTTGCAGCATAATCATTTTCTTCATCGGTCTGGATGGGCGAGTAGCCATTGGGGTAAACTTGGGGCAACGAAGAAGGCAGACGCTCATTCTGATAACTTTCCCCATGACGGTGAGCATAGGTAATGTTGCCAAAGAACTTGAGGTCATCACCAAGGATGTCTTTACCAAAGTTCAGCCCCAGCGATTCACGCGTGGTTTCTGGCTGACCAAGAATCTTATTATTACCGCCCCCAGCAACACGGTTGTCCGGACCACTCCGGTTGGTATGGTCCTGATGCTTGAAGTCAAAGCTAAGATGTAAAAATCCATCATTGCCCAATGCAAGACCGTAATCACCGCCCGTAGTAACAGAAAATCCATCTCCGGCTTCCGTCTGCCCCATCTGGGAATAGGCGGTGCCTTTATTGACGCTTTTCTTGAGAATAATGTTCACAACACCAGCAATGGCATCAGAACCGTACTGAGCCGCAGCACCATCGCGCAGGACTTCAATATGGTCGATCATGCTTGATGGAATCATGTCCAGATCAGTTGGTGTAGAGCCCTGCTCAGGACCAGTATTAAAGTTCATAATACTGGTCTGATGCCGGCGCTGACCATCAACAAGAATAAGAACCTGATTCGGGCTAAGGCCACGCATACGCAACGTAGAGTTAAAACCCTGCGTATCGTTGCCATAGGCCTGCATGGTCAAGGACGGCATAAGCCGCGTTAGAGCGCGCGCAGGATCAGTTTCACCCGTCTGCATCAACTGCTTTGAGCTGACCAGATCAATAGGCGAAATACTGTCACGCGCCTTTCTTTTGCTATCGCGCGTGCCCGTCGCAATAAGCTGCTCTTCCTGCGTGCTGTAAACATTGGCAGGGGCTTTTGTCGCTTTTGCAGAACTCTTTTTTACATCAGCCTTGTTTTCAGGACTGACCTGCTGGGTATTTGAAGTTGCCCGTTTTTTTTCTGAGACAACCTGGGTTGTCGCGGCAAAAGCCTGGGTATCAATCACAACGGTAAGAAGAGAGGTCGCAAAAAGAAAAGAACGCTTTGTGGGCATTGGAATGCTCCCTAAGTGTATTTGTTGCGGCCCAGTCTGGCGGGAGCGCCTCAGAACACGGGTTTCGTTTCGATTTCAGAACGTAACATAGGAATCGGAAGAATCGGAAACAAAAGTTTCCTATTTGTATAAAAAAAATCTCAAATCTATTGCTTTGCTGAATAGGATATCAGGCAATATCCACAAACCGCTCAACCGAGATAATGCGGTCCATGCAAACAGCAAGAAAAAAGCCAAACGCCGTTAAAACTGCAGACACTGCCGAAATAACAGGGTCATCAAAGTCCCGGATATAAGAATAGCTCTCTATCGGAAGAGTGGTTGTTCGCAAGTCACTCAAAAATGCTGTAATTGCAAAATTATCCAATGTTTCTACAAAACAGAACAGTGATGCCGCAATAACTGCGGGAGCCAACTGAGGTAACGTCACCAACAAAAGCACCCGCACATGACTGGCCCCAAGGTTTCGGGCGGCCGATTCCAAGCTTGGGTCTGTCTGTCGTAATGCGGCGGTTACCGGGCGCAGCATCAAGGGGACCATTACACTCAGAAGTGCTAAAATCATGGGAACATTGCGGCTAACAATGCCTGTTTGCAAAAGCGTGGACAGGCCTGCCAAACCCACAACAACCCCCGGCAACATCATTGGTAGTTCTAAAATGGCAAGAAGTGCGCCCTGCCCACGAAAACGACACCGCACAACAGCAAACGCCGTTGGTAGTGCAACAACAAGTGCCAGTAATGTGGTGCATATCGCTATTTTAAGGCTTGTTAAAAATGCATGTATCAACCGTTCATTATGAAAAAGTCGATCGAACCATTTTAACGTCACCCCATCTACCAGCAAATGGTATGGGCTTAAGCTGAAGGCCGAAACAATAATCAGGCAGACGGGGGCAATAATTGTTACCAAACCCACAATAGCAGTAAAACGGCTCCATGTGCCGCTTTGCGTCAATGCAGAGTGATATCTCATACCTTACGTACCCCACGCAGGAGATGAAGAAAACAAAACGGCAAAAATTTTATCAGCAATGCAACTACAAGAAATATAACGGAAAGTGCCGCAGCACGCGGTACATTATAGGCTGTTTGCACATCATCATAAATCGCGGTTGCCAATACTCTTACGCGTCCTCCCCCTAACAGTTCAGGGTAAAGAAAGGCACCAAGAGACAAAGAAAAACAGACAGAACTTGCGGCAACCAAGCCGGGCAACGCCAAAGGAATAACAACATACCGCAGGCTCTGCCATGATGACGCACCAAGGTTGGATGCAGCCCGCTCTAGGTCAGGCGTAAGGCCCTTCATCGCGCCAAAAAGCGTTAAAATATAAAATGGCAACGTAACACTCGTCATGGTGATGATAACCCCCCAAAGGTTGTTCATGAGACGAACGGATGGGAGAGAAAAAAAGGCGAGTGTTTGATTAACTATTCCATGCTTTCCAAGAATAAGCATCCAGGCATATCCACGCGTAACAGCGCCAGACATAAGCACGGCAAACAAACCTAACAAGACAAACCGACGCAACTGAGCATTTGGCGTGCGTGAAATGAGCCTTACAACAGGAAAACCCAACATATTACAGAATATGGTCACTATCGCTGCCAGTAATAGCGTCGTCAGAATTGTATGAAAAACCGACGATGAATTTAGAAGTGCTCTATAAATAGATGGAGACCATGCTTTGTTTTCGACATGAAAACTATAGTTTAACAATGTCATCAAAACAAAGGAGATCAACAGGCAGATCAGGAAGGATGGTACCCACGCCAGCATATAAACTGAAAAGCGATTCCTTAAGATACCAAAACCCATTGTTCAATTTCCTTCTTGCAGAATCGTACAGTATTCTGATGGAAATTTCAGGCCAACAGGCTGCCCAACTTCTGGTGCCTGCATGTCCTCACTCCGCGTGACCAACGCAATGACCTCAGTGCTATCTGACAACACAACCGTGTAACGCAGCTGCGCGCCCATGGGGCGGCATTCACGCACCCTGCCCTGCACTGCAAGGCTGTCCTCTGCCTTGCAAAGCTGTAGAAATTCAGCGCGAATTGCAATCTGGCTTAAACCCGCTTTACCAAACAAACCGGGCAAAACAGTACCCGCCAGACGTATAATACCCGATGTATCAACTGCAACATCCAGTATATTGGCAACACCCATAAAATGGGCAACATAGCGGTTGGCTGGCCGGTCGAATATGGTCATGGGAGAGCCAACCTGCTCTACCCGTCCATTATTGAGAACCGCAATGCGGTCAGAGAGAGTCATGGCCTCAGCCTGATCATGCGTGACAATCACTGTGGTGAGTTGTGTAGCGCGCTGTAAACGTGCAATTTCAAACTGCATTTCTTCACGCAAATTCTGATCAAGTGCCCCCAGAGGCTCATCCAGCAGTAACAGACGCGGTTGTGTAACAATGGCACGCGCCAAAGCCACACGCTGCTTCTGCCCCCCTGACAGTTGCATGGGGCGGCGGTCTGCCAGAGCTTCTATCCGCATCCGGCGCAAAGCGTCATCCACAGCACTCTGCGCCTGATGGCGTGGCATCCGCGCCATACGCAGACCAAAGCCCACATTGTCCCTGACACTCATATGCGGAAAAAGCGCATACCCTTGGAACAGCATGACTGTCCGGCGCTTTTCTGGCGGAGTGGACAATATGGATTGGCCATCGAGCAGAATATTGCCGCCATCTGGCCGAACAAAACCCGCTATGGCCTGCAAAACTGTTGTTTTACCGCAACCTGATGACCCCAGAAGGGAAAGTACGCTACCGGGCTCGGCTTCCAGATTAATGGAGTGCAAAACGGTTGTGGGGCCATACGCCTTGCGTAACTGAACAATCTGAAGGTGCGTACCCTGAGAAGTTTGTAAGGCAGTCATACAGGCCCCTCAACCATTAACAACGTCATTGAACATATCTGTCCATTGTTCCAGATTTTCACTAACAAGTTCGGCATTCATATGCACAAAGCCAGTTTTTTTCGCAGCAATTGGTGCCAAAAGATCAGGAACCATTACTGCGTTATTCACGGGTAAAAGGTTATAAATTTTTGTCATATGCGCCTGCACTACCGGCCCCAAAGCACATTCCATAAACCTGTATGCGGCGGAGTGGTTGGGACCAGACAGCAACATCATACCTTCGACAAAAAGAGGTGTTGGGTCCGGGCAGGACATGGCAACAGGAATGCCAGCGTCACGCAGTTCTTTTAGAGCCGAGGGAGAGCCCATCATGGCCCATATATCCCCCCTTGCAAGCGAACGCCGAGCAAGGGTATCTGACGAATTAAAGAAGGCAACACGGCTTTTTATGGAATTCAGGTAGTCCATTCCGGGTTTGACATCTGGCAGACGCCCCCCGCCCATTACGGTTGCAACCAGAACAGAACACCCCGGATAAAGGGAGGGAGTTGTCATGGCAATTTCCCCTGCAAAAACCCGCGAGAAAAAAGTCTGCCAGTTTACCGCACTCCCTGCAGGCACAAGGTCTGTCCGATAGATAATACCGACAGGGAAGGACCAGTAGGGAATAAACTGCTCGGTCCGCCCCGTAGGGTCACAGCCTGATAAAACAGGCAGTCTGGAACTCTCTATTGTAGAAAACAGATTCTGGTCACGGCTGGCCCGGGCGGAAACCGTCTCACTTGTAAACCAGACATCAACATCCATAGCCAGACGGGAAGCCTGCAAGCGGGCCAGACCTTCCATTGCACTGCTTTCCATAATCGGCCTGATCTCCACCCCAGCCTGTTCACGAAACAGGCTTTGCAACGGCCGAAAGACCCGCTCCCATGTGGAGCCAAACATCATAACAGAAACGGTATCAACCACGCGCTCCGCGGCAAACACTGTAGAGGTCGGCGCCAGAACGGCTGCCAGACTTTTTAAAACTGTCCGGCGTCTGTATGAGAATTCCCGGTGAGGCGTGGGTATGGTCATTTTTGGTTTCCTGTGTGGAAACAAATTGTTCCTAATGATATAGATTGTCGTTCAACCATGTCAATCATTACGATAGAGTTTTAATCCAACAGTTTTGTCATGAAATCTGCCCGAGGCATAAACACCAGCAACTTTACTGTCATCTGTCAGGCAAACAAAATCAGCATCATACCCAACCGCCAGACGCCCCTTATGCTTTGATAACCCAAGGCGTTGGGCCGGATTGACCGTGACAAAAGCAAGGGCCGTTTCCCAGGGCAGGCCTGACTGAACAAGCCTGATAACATCGCGCATTAAAATAGAGGGCGGCACCTGTCGGCACCCCAATACAGGGTCAGGCACTGCCACGCCTGCATCAGACGTTAACGTAATTCTGCAAGGAGGCACCCCGGCCTCCAGTGCCTCAAGAACGGCCTTTACTGTATCCATTCCAGACCTGATGCCATCAAGCGGACCAAGGCAGCAGGTTATATCAATCACCCCGCCCTGTTTTATCCATTCAATACTCTGGCGAAAAACAGGAGTTACTTCTGCCACTCTGTTAACATGCGTTGGAACAACCTGTTCAAGTGGTAGGCCTGTCTGCTCACATAAGCGAAACAGAGGCTCCAGCCCTTGCGACGCACGGCCTATATGCACATGCAAAATGCAGGGCTTACCTGTTTGCGCGCGCGCTTGGCGCAACTGTATGGCCAAAGCATTCAACATCTCTGGGCGTGTATTATACAAGGGATCAGCAACTGCGGCCTTGGCCCCGATAATTTTACCAAACAGGGCAATATCACTAAACGCATCTTCCAGAATAGTAACTGGCTCAGCACCCATGCTGCCTGTATAAACTAATGTGGAAAGCCCTCTGCACTCCTCCCCTTCCGCTTTGTGCAAAAGACCGCGGAGAGTTTTAAAGCGCATTTCTGAGCCTAAAAGCGTTGCGGCTGTTGTAATACCGGAAAGTAATATTTCCTGCGCACACAACTCTGGCATACGGGCCAAAGGCCCATCACCATCCCCCCCACCAAGGAGGTGCATATGCTGGTCAATCAGGCCCGGCGTTACCCGATGAACTGAAATATCCTGAACGTTTTCTGCCCCCATAGCCTCTACAAGTGGCGCTACGGTGGGTTGTACTGCCAGAATACGGTCCCCCAGCACCAGCATTTCTCTACGTCCAAGGCTTTCTGGCGCGCAAAATTCTTCGGCACGAACGCGTATGAGGTGCTTATACATGGGTCTCTTTCTTACCCCCCTGATGGCTAGGCACAGGACGCCGCGTTAAATGAATACCACCGAGCATGCACCTTACGGACCCACCTGCCAGTTCTATTGTTGGTACATTCAACGCCAGAATCTTGGCAGATCGCTCTATAATAGCAATCTGCTCTGGCCGCAGGGCGCGTAACGCCCTGCTGGACAAGGCCAGAACAAGACCGTCTTTTCCGTGGAGTTCAAGCGCATTGGCTGCAAACTCCGCCACCTGATCAAACGATAGATCTATGATGGTACGTCCATTTTCCTCCAGCCGTTGCACCACTTCTGCCCGGCGGGTGGGGTTGGTAATTGCCTGCAAAGCGACCAGTGCGAACTCTGTACCAACGCACATCATGACATTCGTGTGGTAAATCTGCCTATTATTCTGGTCGGCTGAATCAAAAACAATCGGCTCGAAGTTAAAATGGGTGCAGAACCGTTCCAATGCTATCTCATTACAACGGTTGGATCTGGCCGCGTAGGCAATGCGTCCGATATGATCGAGCACCATGGCCCCTGTGCCTTCTAGCGCAAGCCCATCCTGCTCCAGACCAGAATAGTCAATAACGTCCTGTATGCGGTAAGTACGCTTGAGCATCTCAATAATATCTGGCCTTCGCTCCAACTGCCTATTGGAGGAGAACATGGGATAGAGAGCAACATGCCCCCCCGCATGTGTGGAAAACCAGTTATTGGGAAAAACTGAATCCGGGGTACGGTATGTTTCATCTTCGAACAGATGAACACAGACACCTTCTTTTTGAAGCATGTCGCACGCGTAACTGACTTCTTCATAAGCCAGTTTTTCTATTGTTTTATCGATCTCACCAACCTGAGGCGTTTGGAATGCATTATCCTGCTCGGTCTCGGGGTTAGGACGAAAATGATGCGGCCGGATCATAACAACAGATCGGGGTGCTTGCACAAAAGGAAGAGACATAAAAATCGCCCTCTTTCTGGTCAACGCTCAGGACATTAACAGGCTGTATAGGTCACGTGGATTGCCCGGCTCTGTCAGCAGATCAACGTCCGCATAAAAACCTGTATCGCTGCTTCTGTCGTACAAATACCGTAGGGCAGAAAAGTCCTCGATTGCAAAGCCAACCGAATCAAAAATGGTAATTTGGTCAGCCGATTGGCGGCCAATTTTCTCGCCTGACATAACGCGCCACAGTTCGGTGACAGGAAAGTCAGATGGCATCTGCTGTATTTCGCCCTCAATACGCGTTTGTTCAGGGAACTCCACAAACACGCTGCCGCGCAACAGAATATCGGCCTGCAATTCGGTCTTGCCCGGGCAATCTCCCCCCACAGCATTCAGATGAACACCAGCGCCGACCATATTATCGGACAGAATTGTCGCATTGCGTTTATCAGCAGTAATCGTGGTAATAATATCCGCACCCTCAACCGCATCCTGCGCTGAACGGGCAACATGAATATTTAATCCTTTGCCTTCAATATTTTTAAGGAATTTTTTTGTAGCCTGTTCTTCCACATCAAAAATACGCAAGTGTGTAATACCCACGATTTCCTGAAATGCTGTAACCTGAAATTCCGACTGCGCCCCCAGACCAATAACAGCCATAACCCGGCTATTGGAACGCGCCAGATACCGTGCCGCCATAGCCGATGTTGCCGCAGTCCGCAGGGCGGTCAAAAGTGTCATTTCCGAAAGAAGTTTGGGGTAACCGGTTTTAACATCGGCCATCACGCCAAAGCCGGTAACCGTTTGCAAACCGTCATTGGTGTTATCAGGATGGCCATTAACATATTTAAACGCGTAGAGTTCTGCATCTCTTGTGGGCATTAGCTCAATCACGCCACGTAGTGAGTGACTGGCCACACGTGGCACTTTTTCAAACGTTTCCCACCGAAGAAAGTCCTCTTCAATATACCCGGCCAACTCCCGCAGCACTGTTGGCAGTCCAATCGCATGAACAAGTTGCACAAGGTGATTGACCCCAACGTAACGTACCATTTGCCATATCCTTGACTTTCGTTCCTTATTCGAAAAGAATGCTGGTACATACCGGCTTGCGATAGAAGCAAACTGTACTCTTTTTCCTCTTTTTTTTTACAAACTGTACGCCAAGGGGAACATAATAGTCATGTATGCCTATGATGATCTGGACCGAAAGCTCATTGCGTTGCTGCGTGTTGATGGGCGCGCACCTATCAGCCAATTGGCAACAGCCCTTGGCGTTTCCCGTGCGACAATCCAGATTCGCATGGACCGTATGGTCGATAACGGGTCCATTCTTGGCTTTACAGTGCGAACACGACAGTATGAAAACGAAATCCGTGCAATTATGCTGATTGAAGTCGTTGGAAAGTCCACCGCCAATGTTGTCCGCAGCCTGCGCAACTTGCCAGAATTACATACACTTTACACAACAAATGGGTCATGGGACCTGATTGCCCAGATTAACACAGATTCATTACAAAGCTTTGATCGTGTTTTGCGCGAAGTCAGATCCATTGATGGTGTTCTGAATTCTGAGACATCGCTCATGCTCAGTTCCATATAAGAGCGATTATAGATTTCACAAATATACTTGCCAGAAAAATAATTTCATCTGTGTCTGCAACCATGAAAGAACTGACAGCAAGTTTTCTGAGCGGTTGATGCTCTATGGCAGCATGGATAAAATATTATGGATTCTACAGAACGTCTTGCAAGAGAAGACCTCGCAGCGGCCTACCGCCTTCTTGCTGTCCACTCCATGACGGATCTCATCTATACACATCTATCACTCCGCCTGCCCGGGGAGCAGCACCGCTACCTCGTTAACCCCTATGGATTATTATTTGAGGAAATAACCGCCAACTCTCTTGTTGTTGTCGATGCAGATGGCCTTTCCCAACAACCAACAAGCCATGCAATAAACCCCGCAGGGTTTGTTATTCACTCTGCCATTCACCGTTCACGGCCGGATGCCTGCTGCGTCATGCATACTCATACACTGGCCGGCATGGCTATTGCTGCACAGGCCGACGGGCTACTCCCCATAAACCAGATCACTATGGAGTTTTATGGAGATGTTGCCACTCATGATTATGAAGGCATTGCAGCTGACGATAATTTAAACGAGCGCGAACGTCTCACGCGGGATCTGGGCACAAAAAACACTCTTATCCTGCGTAATCATGGCCTGCTTGCGGTAGGGCGGAGTGTCGCAGAAACATTTTATCGTATTTATTATCTGGAGCAGGCTTGTCGTATTCAGGTTGCCGCGCAGTCAACTGGCCAAACACTCCACCTACCCAAAGAAGAAACAGTAAAACGTGTAAGGCTTCAGTCAGAACGCGATATCGGCAAGGAAGATCTGGTCTGGCAGGCAATGCGCCGTAAACTGGACCGCATTCAACCTGACTACCGTAACTGATACGACCTGCGTGCCGTAATCGAGAGGGCTTTTCCGGATACAGCAAACCCGCCTGTTTGTGGCGGGCTTGCTGCTTTATTTGAGATGTAGCCCAATATTTTTATTATGATGAGAGGCAAATTTATGAAGTGCAGCACTATGGATGCATAGTCTTTGTAAAAATCACCCTGGGGTTGGGAGTTTTCCCGCTTTCATGGCAGCAATAACACCCCCATCAATCAGCAAGTCGCTGCCAGTTATAAACCCTGCATCTGGCCCCAGTAGGTATGCTGCGGCTGTCGCGATCTCATCGGGCGGGGCCATCCGTTTGACCGGGGATGCCGCAACCATTGCGCGGTATATCTCGCCAATTTCAGAGTTCAGTTCATGTTGCGCCAAAGGTGTTACAATAATGCCGGGGCTGATGGAATTTATGCGCGCCCCTCTTTTGCCCCAGATCATGGCGGCAGCCTGAACCCGCAGATGATTAGCCCGTTTGGCCAGCATATAGGCAACCAGAGTGTTGGGGATAGCACTCCCTGACAGAAAGGGGAGCTTCAGCACTTCATCACTCGGAGTATAAGCCAGTGCATGGTCCTGCTCAGGCGGGAGTGCGGGCATCATATACCCTGCCATGCTGGAGATAGTCAGCCCCGCTCCACCCGGAGCAATGACGTGCCCGAACTCCTCCAGCATTACTGCCACGCCATAGAGATCGACCTCCAGAATTTTTTCAACAGATGCCATGTTGGGAGATAGTCCGGCCGTGTTTATAACCTCCACCACATCGCCAAGAGCTAAAGCGGTAGCTGCCAATGCGCGAACGGACTCCGGAGATGCGACATCGACATGCCGGGTTTCAACTTCGTAACTTGCATCGCGCAGGACGGATGCTGCGGTGTTAAGCGTTTTTTCATTAACGTCAGCAAGCAGCAAGGTTTTGCCAATTCCCTGACGGCGGGCAATGGCAAGTCCTATGCCACCACTACCAACAATTACGACAACCTTCTTGAGCATACCCTAATAACTCCTTCCACCACCGGTGGTTGATCAGCGACCAACCATCGCCTGAAGCTGGGCGGGGTAACGATCGCCCTCAATCTGGATTGCTGCGGCTGCATTCTCAATCCTGTTCATGTCTTCCCCCGTTAGGACAACATCCGTAGCACCGAGGTTTTCCTTCAGTCGGTCCAGCTTTGTGGTGCCCGGAATTGGCACAATCCATGGCTTTTTTGCCAATAGCCACGCCAACGCAATCTGGGCCGGGGTTGCGTTTTTTTCGTTGCCAATTTGTATCAGCAGATCGACCAATGCCTGATTATGCGCCATTGCCTCTGGCGTAAAACGTGGGAGCATACTGCGAAAATCGCCTGCACCCAGCTTGGTATTCCTGTTGATTGCCCCCGTGAGAAAACCTTTTCCCAGTGGGCTGTAGGGAACCAGCCAGATGTCGAGTTCCTCGCATAGGGCCAGAATACCATTTGTTTCAACATCCCGCGTCCACAATGAATATTCATTCTGCAACGCGGCAATCGGTTGGACGGCATGTGCGCGTCGTGCTGTTGCAGCACTCGGTTCAGACATACCAAAATGTTTGACTTTGCCCGCAGCAATAAGATCCTTGACCGCTCCTGCCACATCCTCAATCGGCACGTCCGGATCCACAGGATGCTGATAGAATAGATCAATCTGCTCAATGCCCAGACGTTTAAGAGAGGCTTCGGCAACTGCTTTGATCTGCTCGGGGCGGCTGTTCAGCCCCGTCATTTTACCATTGGCGATGTTGAAGCCAAATTTGGTCGCAATAACGACCCGGTCGCGGACTGGACGAAGCGCCTCCCCTACCATCTCTTCATTTGTGAAGGGACCATAGACCTCAGCCGTGTCAAAAAAAGTTACACCAAGATCGACCGCCTGACGGATCAGGGCAATACCGTCTGTTTTGCTCAACTTGTGGCTATAACTGAAATCCAACCCCATGCAGCCATAACCAAGAGCGGAGACCTCAAGTTTATTTTTCCCCAGAACTCGTTTTTGCATTGTTTTGTTCTCCCTTATTTTTTCGCGCTTACCGTCGGGTGCCTAGGCAAAATATGTTGGCAGCCTAGGCGCATAAGGCGCTTCCAGTCTGGCGACTTCGCCATCGGTCAGTTTGAAATCAAGCGCCGCAACGGCATCAGTAAGGTGCTGCACTTTGGTCGCACCAATAATTGGGGAAGTGACACGTAGATTATGGAAGACCCAGGCCATCGCAACAGTTGCCATTGGCACGCCACGCGCGCTGGCAATTTTTTGAACGGTATCGATAATAGCCTTGTCGCTTTCAAGAAAAAGCGGCCGTCCGGCAAAGTCCGCTACCGGATTATCCTTGGCACGCACCGTAGTTTTCTCACCCCAAGGCCGGGTCACCAAACCTGCGGCTAGGGGGCTCCAGGGTAGCGAACCCACACCCTGATCCGTGAGAAGGGGGAACATCTCACGTTCTTCCTCTCTTTGGAGCAAGCTATATTGGTGCTGCATCGAGATGAAACGTGTCCAGCCATTGAGTGTGGCTGTATATTGCATCTTAGAAAACTGCCATGCCCACATTGACGAAGCGCCGATGTAACGAACCTTTCCAGCTTTTACGATGTCATGCAGTGCCTCCATCGTCTCTTCGACCGGTGTGTTCGGGTCGAAACGATGAATCTGGTAAAGATCAATGTAATCCGTGCCGAGGCGCTTCAACGAGGCATCTATCTGCTCCATCACGGCCCTGCGCGACAAACCAGCCCCACCGGGGCCATTGCCCATAGGCCCGAATAGTTTGGTCGCCAGAACAATGTTATCCCGCCGTGTCAGTCTGGCGATCATCCGACCGACAATTTCTTCTGACGTTCCTTTGCCGTAGACGTTGGCTGTGTCCCAAAAAGTCATTCCAAGGTCTAGCGCGTGCCGGAAAATTGGCTCGGCTTCTGTCTCACTCAGAGACCATCCACCCGAAAAACCACCAACCCCAAAGCTCATGCACCCCAGAGTAAGACGGCTGACTTTCAGGCCAGAGTCCCCAAGGCGTACATACTCCATCTCATAACCCTTTTTCTGATATTGCGTGCAAAAAACTGGCATGCAGCAGCGCCAGACTGCATTTCAGCCTGCGGGCTGTACTGTGATAATGGCCAACAGTACGCACGGCCTGTTTCTGTCTTTTACATGTCTCAACATGCCTGCTTTTAGGCGATGAGATGAAGATTAAACGGGAATGGGCAATATGATTAGCCACCCGATCCAGCATGGCCTCATGTCATGAGTTCATGAATACTGCTTAAACTCTTGGGCCAATGATCCACTTAATTCATGAATTTCTGATATAGCGGTCATCTGATTATTCCGTATTGTCTCACACACCTCATGGCGAGTACCAATCCATTATCAGATTAGTACAGTTGTCCCGTTCGGCGAGCAGATACACAAAGAACAATCTACATCATGCAGAACAGGAAACATTCTGTAATTCCAACCATGTTTCCTGATAAATTCGGAACAGAGCCGCACCTTGAGCAACAATATGCCCTTACAGATACCCCCGACAGACACAGAATGGCATTCCAGCCGTAAGTCTCGCTGGTGGACTTTGGGGATTTTGAGCCTGCTGATGGGGTTTGCCTCCATCTCCACAGATATCTATCTCCCGGCCATGCCCGCAATCGGTCAGGCTGTAGCAGCGTCACCTGGCGCTGTGGAATGGACTGTTTCTGGCTATCTGGTTGGTTTTAGCCTTGGTCAACTTTTCTGGGGGCCTGTTAGTGACCGCTACGGGCGACGCATGCCCGTGGCCGTAGGGATTGCAATCTTTATTGTCGGCTCGGCTTTATGCGCCTGTTCTGGAAGTATCAGCAGCCTGATCACATGGCGGATTGTGCAGGCTTTAGGGGCATCTGCAGGCGTTGTATTGTCCCGTGCGATGGTACGCGACCTGTATGAGGGGCATCAGGCAGTGCGGATGCTGTCAACACTGATTACCGTCATGGCTATTGCCCCATTACTCGGCCCGATAGTTGGCGCACAGATCCTGACAATAGGTGGCTGGCGTGCAGTTTTTGGTCTGCTCGCCGTTATCGGCGCGGCAACACTTGCCGCAATTTTTACCCTGCCCGAAACCCTCCCCCCTACCAGACGCCACCATGAACCGCTCTCGCGCGCATTCCTGCGCTACGGCGAACTTCTCACAACACCACGGCTGCTGGCTTATACGGGTGCGGGTGCATTTTTCTACGCAGGAATGTTCGCCTATGTTGCAGGCACACCCTTTGCCTATATCTCTTTTTATCATGTGCCCCCGCGCTATTATGGTCTGCTGTTCGCAGCTGGCATTATCGGGATCATGGCGACAAATATGCTCAACGCCCGACTGGCACACAGGGTTGGCAGTGATCGCATGCTCCGGTACGGCACGTTTCAGGCTGCCGTATCAGGCATGTTTGTGGCTTTGGCAGCATGGAGTGGCTACGGCGGATTGTGGGGGCTGGTTCTCCCACTGTTTGTTTTTGTCTCTGCAACAGGCTTTATTGTTGCCAACTCCATTGCTGGCGCTCTTAACGTTTCGCCCACGCGGTCTGGTTCAGTTTCAGCATTTGTCGGGGCGGCTCAATATGGGAGTGGCATTTTTGGCTCTGGCCTGATCGGAGCATTTGCCGATGGTACTCCTTGGCCTATGGGGTGTGTGATCGCATTAACCGGTGTTGGTAGTGCTCTGGCCTCTCTTGCACTGCTGCTTCATTATTTCAGAAGCAACAGCACAGAAAGCTAATGCCCGGCGATCTGCAACAAGAACCGAAAACGCAGGTTTTCCGGTCTGTCTCAGCGGCTATATTGCGCGTCGCTCACATGCTCCATCCAGTCTGATGATTTGCCGTCCCGTGCCTCAGTAATGGCGATATGTGTCATCGCACACTCAGGGGATGCACCATGCCAGTGCTTCTCTTCTGGCTCAAACCAGACAATATCACCTGAGCGCACATCTTCAATCGGCCCGCCCTCACGCTGAACCCACCCAAATCCTTCCGTAATCAGAAGTGTCTGGCCAAGTGGGTGCGTATGCCATGCCGTGCGCGCACCCGGCTCAAAAGTGACTGTTGCACAGGCAAGCGCACCACTGCCCGCAAATGGTGCATCAATCCGTAGCGTGCCCGTAAACCATTCGGCAGGTCCTTTGACGGATGGCGTAAAACCAGGGCGGCGAATGTCCATGCATCTTCTCCTTGAAAGACCACCTAAAGGGCACAACAGCACCCGGCGGGGTCTGGCAGCATCAAAGCATGAGGTCATTGACATGATTAGATGGTATGATCAGCTTGATCTAATGCTTGGAGTTCATGAATGCGTCGCGAGGAACTGGTCGATCTCAATGCTTTCATGGTGGTCGCAGAAGAACAGAGTTTTACGCGTGCCGCAGCAAAGCTTGGCACGTCCCAGTCTACCCTGAGCCACACCATCCGCCGGCTGGAAACCCGTTTAAACGTGCGGCTACTCACGCGCACAACCCGCCGGGTCGCACCCACAGAAGCAGGCGAACGCCTGTTAGCAACACTCGTTCCCGCCCTTGATACGATCAGTAATGAAATTGCCTCACTGAGCGAACTTTCTGAAAAACCATCAGGCACTGTGCGTATCACCACGTCCGAGCATGCGGCCCGGACAATTCTGTGGCCAGCCTTGCGCACACTCCTGACCCATTACCCTGACATACACATCGAACTCGCTGTTGATGCCAGCCTGACAGATATAGTTGCTGAACGTTTTGACGCGGGAGTAAGGCTGGAAGAAACCATAGCACGGGACATGATTGCCGTGCCCATTGGACCACCACTGCGCATGGCCGTTGTTGGGGCACCTTCCTATTTTAGCCAGAACCCGGTTCCGCGCATACCACAGGATTTGTCGCAACATATCTGTATTAACCTGCGCCTTCCCACATCGGGTGGTGTTTATGCATGGGAGCTGGAAAAAGGGCGCCGGGCACTGCGGGTTCGTGTAGAGGGGCAACTGACATTTAATAATGTGCCAATGATCCGTCAGGCTGCACTGGATGGTATGGGCTTGGCCTGTGTTATGGAAGACCAGATTGCACCCTATCTGGAGGATGGGCGTCTGGTGCGTGTTCTGGAAGACTGGTGCCCGCCCTTTCCCGGTTACCATCTTTATTATCCGAGCAGACGCCAATCTTCTGCGGCTTTCCGTCTGGTTGTGGAAGCACTGCGTTATAGAAAATAGAAACCATGCTTTTCAGGAAATGATTTTTTCTATTTTATACCTTAACCACAGAACACCACTCTCGCGCTTTTCAACATGCAGGAGACTTAACACCTGCCCGCAAGCCGGATTATTGTCCTGTGCACAAACCCAGTCAAAACTGCTGGCAGTCCCAGATACGCCATCAATCCCCGGGTAAATCATTAAACTGATTTCGTTAATAACCCCGGCTTGCAGGAAAGCGCCATTGATCAGGCCTCCCCCTTCAAGCAGTAGTTTGCGACGCCCAAATACACGTCCTAAATCAGCAACAGCTTTGTTAATGTCATGCCCGTCTGGCCCGGCAAAGCAATACGACACCCCCTTATCGCGCAGTATTCTTAAATATTCATCCGCAACATCGTCTGCAAGAACAGCAACAAGAGCATCGCCCTCAATATCACCGCGCTCATATTGCAGCTTACCCTGGGGGTCCATAAAGATCGCCAGACGCTCTGTCAGGGTTTGTGCAACATAGGGCTCTCGTGCAAACTGGTGCGTTGTGCCTTTCAGGGGTTCGGCGGCCTTTACAAAATGTTCTGAGGCGGTTGATCTGCCAATAATCCAGCCATCAGAAGCATACTGTTTTTCAATATCATAATACTGGTTAACAAGAGTATCCCGCGCCAAGCCATTGGCTGGAGGCGTCCAACGGTCGGGCACAATGCGCCCATCAATTGAACTGATCATGTGGCAGATAATGGAAGGACGCATACTCCTTAGTATTCCTGCACTGTCGGACGATACAAAATTTCATTAATGTCAACATTCTCAGGCTGGCTCATTGCAAAAACGACAGCCCGGGCAAAAGAGTCTGCGGGAATGGCATATTGAACATAGAAATTTTTGATAGCTTCTGCTGTATCCATATCGGTCACGCTATCTGGTAGTTCGGTCTGGACCGCACCGGGAGAAATAATCGTTGTGCGAATATTATAGGGTTTGACCTCCTGACGCAGTCCTTCAGAAATAACCCGAACAGCAGTCTTGGTCGCAGAGTATACGGCACTCCCCGGTCCAACTTTATGACCAGCAACAGATGAAACATTGATAAACTGCCCACTCTTCTGCGCCTTCATGTAAGGTAGGGCAGCCGCAATTCCGTAGAGTGTTCCTTTAAGATTGACGTCAATTGTCCGATCCCAGTCATCAACCCGAAGTTTCTCCAAGGGAGCCTGAGGCATCACACCAGCATTGTTGATCATGACATCAATCCGACCATGCAGCGTGATCGCCTGTTCCACTAACGCCTTAACCTGATCAATGTGGGTAACATCGGTTTTGACCACGCAATCTTTCCCCAGTGCCAAGGCGCTGGCCAAAGCCTCCAGCTTATCCAGACGGCGCGCCCCCATAACAATTTTGGCTCCATCCGCTGCCAAACGGCGTACTGCCGCCTCCCCTAGTCCACTACTGGCACCTGTGATAACGACAACCTTGCCCTGAATATTCTGTGTCATGAACTCAATCTTTCTGTTCGTTAAAAACATCGCGTGCAATACTCAGGGCCGTTGAAGCCGTGGGCCACCCCGCGTAGAAAGCCAGATGGGTAATAATTTCGATAATTTCCACCTCGCTAACACCTGTCGCGAGTGCCTTACGGATATGAAAACCCAGTTCATTGGTCCGGTAAAGTGAGATCAGACTGCTCACCGTCACTATGCACCGCTCGCGTGGCGTAAGGCCGGGGCGTTCCCAGACATCACCGAACAGCACCTGATCTGTATAATCGGCAAGGCCGGGGGCGATGTCACCAAAAGCCTTGCGGGCCGGTGAAGACGTATCGGGCATACGTTTATTCTTCCCAAAATTGGTTGTGCACCAGTCGCGTTACTGGGCGGAGTAACCACCATCGACAGAAAGGGCATGCCCCAACACCAGACTTGCACGGGAACTGCAAAGCCAGAGCACGGCGTCTGCAATTTCCTCGGGTTTGCCTAAACGGCCAATTGGCTGTGCCTTAATCAGTTCTGCCTTTGCGGCCTCATTTCCACCCGTCAGGCCTTCAAGCATAGGGGTTTCAATAACACCAGGGCAGACAGCATTGATGCGGACACCCTTGGTCGCACATTCAAGAGCGGCTGATTTGGTTAGGCCAATAATGCCATGTTTGGATGCAATATAAGCCGGAAGCCCCGCAACACCATTCAACCCGCCAATGGATGACGCATTAACAATGGCACCACTGCCCTGCCCCAGCATCTGCCGGAGTTCATGCTTCATGCAATACCAGGTGCCGCGCAGATTGATCGACATGATCCGGTCCCACTCATCCTCGGGAAGATCAGCCGTATTGATGTGTGGACTGATAACGCCTGCATTATTGAAGGCACAATCCAGCTTACCAAACTGCCTGACGGTTTCGTCTATAGCTGCGGCAACATCACTTTCAACCGCAACATTACAACGAACAGCCAAAGCGGTCAGTCCTTCAGAAGTCAGAGCTTTTGCTGCCTCACTCACGCAATTAAAATTGATATCCGCAAGCACCACTGATGCACCAGCACGGGCAAATGCCTGTGCAGTCGCCAGCCCCATTCCCGCACCGGCTCCGGTCACAAACGCGACTTTTCCTGAATATATCTGCGCCATAGCGGAACACTCCCCATGTAAGTCATTTGAGAGAGTGTAAAGCCCACCTAACTTTAATGATTAGATGATATATTCTGCATGAAGATATCGTTTGTTTTCATGAATAAGACTTCAAAATCATAAATCACACTACTTATCCGGCGTAGCACTTCTGCCCCCTGATTCCTTCCGCCTGCCACCCTCCACGCCGCGTTTTGGGCAACAAAAAACCCGCCTCAATGGGCGGGTTTTAATGTGTGATATCAATCACTTAACGTTTGGTTGCGGGGGTAGGATTTGAACCTACGGCCTTCAGGTTATGAGCCTGACGA
>JBDNSL010000004.1:0-73774 GCA_047719095.1 Acetobacter sp. | reverse complement strand
TCAAGGAGCCTGAATCACATCCTGACACTCATATCAATGGGTCCTGAGCCTAACAAACGCGAGGTTGCCAAACCATAGATACCTGCGACCTGCGCGTTGCCGCAATCCGTGGATTACCGCCGTATAGTAGACAGAGTGCAAAAGCCCCGCAGCTCAAAACGCAGCGTGAAAATCAGCCCCAAGGACCATCAATCAGTACGCCAGAAATCTGAAATCAGGAGCCTAGGCAAACAAACAACGGTTCTTAGATCCTTCCATCTGATTTTTACGGAGCATATCACTCGCAGGTCCATCCGGAAGCGACAAACCTGTGAGTGACAAATTATAATTAAAACAGACGCTTAATAGGCTCCACACCTAAACAGACAAAAATTGCGTCAGACGTTCAATATCGGCATCTGCACGCAATGTTTCATGCACAATGTTTCCACCTTCAATCACCAGTATTCTGTCTGCAATGTCCAGAGCAAAGCTCAAGACCTGTTCCGAAACCATGATACTCAGCTGGTTTTCATCCCGGATCCGACGCAGTTTTCTCGCCATTTCATGGATGATAGACGGTTGAATTCCCTCTGTGGGTTCATCCAGCAAAAGCAGTTTGGGTTCTGTTGCAAGGGCGCGGGCAATAGCAAGCTGCTGCTGTTGCCCGCCAGACAGGTTCCCTCCCCGCCTGCTTGCCATTTCATCCAGAACAGGAAAAAGTTCATATAGCTGGGGGGGGATCTGTGTTTTACCTCTTACAAACAGACCTGTTTCAATATTTTCCTTTACGGTCATGGCCGGAAAAATCATGCGCCCCTGCGGCACATAAGCCAGACCTGCTTTTACCCGCTCACAGGCCGACAGACGCGTGAGTTCCCTGCCATCAAGCCGTATCTCGCCCGAACGCACAGGCAATGTGCCAATAAGGGACTTCATAAGGGTACTTTTTCCCATCCCGTTACGGCCCATCAGAACAACAATTTCTCCTCGCCCAATTTGCAAGTCAATACCATGCAGCACTTCGCTGGCACCATAAGCCGCATGAAGGTTCTTGACATCCAGCAACGTATCGTGAGCAACAGGGCCCATGCTTTTTACCATGCCAAGATCAGTGTCCAAGGTACACCTCCACTACTTTTGGATCATTCTTCACATGCTCCATGGAGCCATCCGAAATAATGCGCCCCTGATGTAAAACCGTGACCTGATGGGCAATTTTTTCGACAAATCCCATGTCATGCTCAATAACAAGTACTGAACGGGACTGAATGATACGCTGGAGCAACTCTGCCGTACGCACACGCTCGTTCACTGTCATGCCAGCAACTGGCTCATCAAGCATGAGCAGAGCTGGGTCTTGAATAAGCAGCATTCCTATTTCAAGCCACTGTTTTTGTCCGTGGCTAAGATTGGCCGCCTTCTGATCAAGCTGTTGATCCAGATAGATCATTTCAGCAATATCCTGAATACGGTCAGTCAACTCCCTATCCCTGCGGAAAAGCAGAGCCTCAAACACTCCCCGGCCCCGCGGATAGGATATTTCCAGATTTTCAAAAACGGTCAGATCTTCATAAACCGATGGTGTCTGGAACTTACGGCCGACCCCGGCGCGAACTATATCGTATTCCTTCATCCGCGTCAGTTCGCGCCCTTCAAACCGGATGGAACCCGATGTTGCCTTGGTGCGTCCGCAGATCAGATCCAGAACCGTTGTCTTACCTGCTCCATTGGGCCCAATGATCACCCGGATTTCACCCCGATTGATCTGGAATGAAAGGTCATCCACCGCCTTGAAACCATCGAATGATACACTCAGGTTATCAACGGCCAAAAGAGGTTCATTTTGCATGGTCATACCACGTCTCCCTAAACCGTCTTGTCGGCGGGTTGTGGGGTTTTTACACCGGATCCCCCCAATATGCGGCTGACATAGGGATCCAGATAATTCTGATAAAGACTGGCAACGCCACCGGGCAGAAACAGAACAATACCGATAAACAATCCACCCATAGCGAATGTCCAAATCTCTGGCATTGATTCTGAAAAGCTTGTTCTTGCCCAGTTAACAATGAGCGTTCCATAGACCGCGCCAACCAGAGAGTTACGCCCACCTACCGCACAGTAAATCACCATTTCAATGGAGGGTACGATACCGACAAAAGTAGGAGACATAAAACCCACTTCCAGCGTAAAGAAAGCACCACCAATACCTGCCAGAGCGGCGCAGAAAGCAAAGATGAAAATTTTAAAGTTTGCAACATTATAGCCAGAGAATCTGACACGATCCTCCTGGTCGCGCATAGCCCGCAAAATACGACCAAGCTTGCTCTGCCGAATAAAGCCGACTAGGACCATACAGAGCAGCAGCAGGATAGCACTAGCGTAATAAAGAACCAGCTTTGCATGATCGCTCTGAATATCCCAGCCATTCAGATTGCGTAAATCTGTAATTCCGTTGACCCCGCCGGTATAACCCTGCTGGCCAATGATCAGAATGGTTAGAATAGACGCAATGGCTTGGGTAATAATTGCAAAGTACGTTCCACCAACGCGGCGTTTGAACAGGGCTGCTCCAATAACCATTGCCAACACCATAGGCACGACCACAACCGCCACAACAGAAAAAGAGAGACTGTGGAAAGGCTTCCAGAACCATGGGAGCGCGGTAATCTGGTTCCAATCCATAAAATCGGGAATACCTGGTGTTGACTGGCTTTTTGTCGCTTCAACAGTAGAAGCCTGTAACTTGAGATACATGGCCATGCAATACCCACCAAGACCAAAGAAAATTCCTTGACCAAGACTGAGAATTCCTGAGTCTCCCCAACAGGCGACCAGCCCGATGGTGACAAATGCGTATGTCAGGTACTTGCCAAAAAGGTTAAGGCGAAAAGCATCCAGTCCCACAGGCATG
The DNA here is from genome assembly GCA_047719095.1 of Acetobacter sp. Classification (GTDB taxonomy): domain Bacteria; phylum Pseudomonadota; class Alphaproteobacteria; order Acetobacterales; family Acetobacteraceae; genus Acetobacter. The sequence goes on along the minus strand of JBDNSL010000004.1, from coordinate 70,878 downwards.
ACTATGAGCAAAATGAACGCCAAAATACTAAAGAACAGGATATCCTTGCGGGTTTTCAGGGAAAGCATGTTTTTTACTTCTCTTAGCGACGGACTTTAAGGGAAAACAGGCCTTGGGGACGGATCATAAGAATTCCAACCACAGTCAGAAGAACAATGACCTGCGCCATGGAGCCGCTTAGGAAAAACTCAAGAATGGATCGTGCCTGAGAAATACTGAATGCAGACGCAATGGTGCCGCCAAGGCTTTCAGTGCCACCAAATGCAACAACGAGGAATGTATCCACAATATATTGCTGCCCGGCTGTAGGGCTGGTGGAGCCGATCATTGTAAACGCTGCACCGGCCACCCCGGCTACGCCACACCCCAGACCAAACGTAAAGCGATCGACGCGCTCGGTATTAATGCCCACAGCACCAGCCATGGTCCTGTTCTGCATGACCGCCCGTACCTGCTTGCCCCAACCTGACTTGTAAAGCAGGGCATAAATTACGCCAGTAATCAGTAGCGTAAGGCTAATAACAATAATACCATTAATGGGTATCTGGATCGTGTCACTAACGTTCCATGATCCCATCATCCAGTCTGGCAGGGTCACACCCACTTCACGCGCACCAAAGACCGAGCGAAAAACCTGTTGCAGAATAAGACTGACACCCCATGTCGCCAGAAGTGTGTCTAATGGTCTTTTATACAAAAACCGTATCAGAGACCACTCAAGCAACATGCCTGCCAGCCCGGCTACGATAAACGCCAGAGCAACTGCGAAAAAGAAATAAAGCCCAAAAAGTGCAGGAGCCCACTGCGCAAAAACATAAGAACAGACATATGTTGTATAGGCCCCGAGGATCATGAATTCCCCGTGGGCCATATTGATCACACCCATCTGGCCAAAAACGATAGCCAGACCTAGTGCCATCAGGAGAAATACCGAGAACAGGATAAGCCCGGCAAAGCTTTGCATGACAAAAATAGGCGCCAGATCACTAAACGAATATCCCGAAAACATGGTCATGGATCTCCTGATGACGGGAGCGTAAAAGAAAAAATCGTAAGTGCTTATTGGTAGCCAACCGGGAACGGATCAGGCTTCATCAGGTCAGGTGTTTCGTAAACCACGTCAAACTGACCATCCGTACGGGCACGCCCGACAAGTGTTTTACTCCACAAATGGTGGTTGTCGGCAATGCGCACATAACCCTCGGGAGCATTTTTGAACTCTATTCCCGGCGAAGCATCAATCACCTTGCTCACATCGAATGTGCCAGCCTTTTCCACGCTCAGCTTCCACAGCCATGGCCCCAGATAGGCGGCCTGACTCACATCACCAATCACGCTTTTTTCGCCCCACATTTTTTTGAAAGCCGAAACGAACTTTTCGTTATCAGGGGTTTTAATGCTTTCAAAATACTTCATGCAGGCATACGCACCAGCAATATTTTCACCACCAATACCCAGAATTTCATCCTCGGTCACAGAGATGGTCATGAGGTTATGTTTTGTCAGGTCAAGGCCTGCAGCCTTAAGCTGCTTGTAAAACGCCACATTGGAGCCACCAACAATGATCGCATAGATGACATCAGGCTTCATCAGCTTGATCTTGTTGATGACTGAGTTGAACTGGGAATCTCCAAGTGGGAAATATTCTTCCCCGACAACCCGTGATCCCTTAAGATGATTTTCAATATGCTTGCGCGCAATTTTATTGGCCGTGCGGGGCCAGATGTAGTCTGAACCAAGCAGATAATAGGTTTTTGCGTTCTTTTCTTTACTAATCCAGTCCAGACCGGCAAGAATCTGCTGCGTGGCTTCCTGACCTGTGTAAATCACGTTACGGGACTGTTCGAGCCCTTCATAAAAGGTCGGGTAGTAGAGCAGCCCGTTGTAATGTTCAAAAACAGGCAGCACCGCTTTACGCGAAGCAGACGTCCAACATCCGAATACTGAAGCACACTTATCGTTATCAAGAAGTTTTCTGGCTTTTTCCGCAAAGGTGGGCCAGTCACTCGCTCCATCTTCCTGAATATATTTGATTTTGCGGCCCAGAACGCCACCTGCCTCGTTAATCTGGCTAATAGCCAGTTTTTCCGCCTCAACAGAGCCGGTCTCACTCAAGGCCATGGTGCCCGTAATGGAATGCAGAATGCCAACCGTAACACTGTCATCCGTTACAGCGAGACCTGTGGAATTGACTGCGGAAGTCGCGGGTGCGGCAGCATGTGCAAAACGCGGCAGCAACCCAGCCAGAGGAAGCGCCGACATGCCTGCGAGAATCTGACGGCGGCTGGAATGCATGTTCAGGGGGGGATTCTTCTTGTCAGACATAGGCTGAATGACCTTCACTGCACGGATTGAAAACACTTCGAAACGACAAGGTCAGCTTCAGGTAATCCAATGCCTCTCACCATACGTCGATTGACGTACAACAATGGAGAAAAAGACACTTTTAATTACGATATCGTTATTTAATGTGTGATTGCGCACTGCTCGTTGGCAGTACCTGCCTAAAATAGCGCATGAGGAGGCACATGTTTCCACACCAGAGAATCATCAGAGAACGTCGCAACTACAACCGATGGGTTGCGGACGAAACAATGGAAGATTATGCGCTGCGTTTCACACCCGCATCCGCGCGGCGCTGGTCCCTGCGCAGTGTGGCCAATACGGCATTTGGTGGCGTTTCCTTCCTTGCTCTTGAGATGATAGGAGGAATTGTTTTTCTACAATATGGCTTCTTCAATGCCAGCATTGCCCTTCTTATCGGTGTACTCCTGATTTTTGCGCTCAGCCTGCCAATCAGCTATTATTCTTCCCGCTATGGAACGGACATAGACCTGCTGACCCGGGGGGCCGGGTTTGGTTATATTGGCTCCACCCTGACATCCCTGATCTATGCCTCCTTCACATTCATGTTTTTCGCTTTGGAAGGAGCTATACTTTCAGACATTCTCAAACTTTGTCTTGGCATCCCACTCTGGCTTGGGTACATCCTGTCTTCTCTGGTCATCATCCCCATTGTTGCCAAGGGTTTTACGCTTATAAACCGCTTTCAGGGATGGACCGTGCTGCCATGGCTCACTCTCCAACTTCTTCCCTTTGTTGTAATTGCCTACAAACATCCCACAGGAGCTGGCAACTGGCTGCACTATGCAGGATCACAGACATCCCTGCCCCACCTTGTTGGAATTGGCGGCGCATTATCGCTCATTTTATCTGTTATCACCCAAATTGGTGAACAGTCAGATTTTTTGCGCTTTTTGCCTGTTCCACAAACCTCCAGACAGAAATGGACGTGGTGGACCGTTATCCTGACATGTGGCGCGGGCTGGATTTTTCCCGGTGGGCTTAAAATTCTTGCAGGCATGTTTCTTGCCTGGCTGGCCCTGAGCCAAGGGGTCTCTGCTCTGGTCGCGGCACAACCGACCACAATGTATCTGGTCGCGTTCGAACAGGTTACATCAAACCCTATATGGGTTCTGATGCTTGCAACGGCCTTTATTGTGCTGTCACAGCTTAAAATCAACATCACCAACGCTTATGCCGGTTCCATAGCATGGTCCAACTTTTTTTCACGTATCACCAATAGCCATCCGGGCCGCATAGTGTGGGTTGTGTTTAATGTCAGCCTCGCCCTGCTGCTGATGGAAATGGACATCTACAAGACCATTGTCAGCCTGTTATACATCCACTCCATTATTGCAGCATCCTGGATCGGTGCTCTTGCATCTGACCTGATCATCAACAAACCCCTGGGGTTTAGCCCTGCTGGAATAGAATTCCGACGCGCCTATCTTTACGACATCAATCCTGTCGGTATGGGCGCCATGACAGGCGGCCTTGTTACGGCTACTGCATGTTATTTTGGCCTGTGTGGCACGGTTTTAACAGCATTTGCACCCCTCATTGGGCTTGTCACGGCTTTTGCCCTCGCCCCCCTGATCGGGTGGGCAACCCGTGGCCGATACTATCTGGCCCGCAAACCTTTAGTTGCACAAAAAAATCCGGAACATTGCGTCTGTGTGATATGCCAGAACACCTTTGAACGGGAAGATATTGTACGCTGCCCGGTGTACACAGGCCTTATCTGCTCGCTGTGCTGTAGTCTGGATTCACGGTGTCGGGATGCCTGCAAACCTGACAGCGCACGCCTTTCTGGCCAAATACAAACTGTAGCCAATACATTCCTGCCAGAATTCATTGTAAATCGTCTTTTTGGTGTTGTCGGTCGGTATTTTATTATTCTCTTTGTTCTTATGCTTTTTGTGGGACTCATTTTAAAAGGAATCGATGTCTCTATTTTACAGGCATCTTCCGCAGATTCGGGTGTTCTGCATATTGTTCTGTGGAAGACATTCTTTCTACTCCTTGCACCTCTCACAGTTCTGGCCTGGTTTATCGTTTTAAGTCAGCATAGTTACAGAACCGCTGAAGATGAAAACCGTTACCAGACACGGCTACTGATGCGCGAAATCCGGGCCCACCGCCGAACTGATGAGCAGCTTAAAAAAGCCAAAGAACGAGCAGAATCCGCCAATCTCTCAAAAAGTCGTTTCATGGTTGGAGTCAGCCACGAAATCCGCACCCCCCTTAACTCCATTATGGGATACGCATACCTTCTGGAAAATCGAATGCTGGCCCCTGTGCGCCAAAAAGAAGGATTGAAGGTTATACAGCGGAGTGCCGAGCACCTGAGCAGCCTGATTGAGGGGCTCTTTGATATATCAAAGATCGAAGCCGGGCGCATGGATATCCTGCACGAAAAAATTAACCTGCATGATTTCCTCAAGCATCTTACAGGCATGTTGCGCTTTCAGGTCAGTCAGAAAGAACTGGTGTTTATTGAGGATATTCCAGCAGATCTACCAGAATATGTTATTACCGACCAACGCCGCCTCCGTCAGATCCTGATTAACCTGCTTTCAAACGCCATAAAGTTTACCCACCGTGGATCAGTTTCTTTTTCAGTCCGCTGGAGCACGGAAATCGCCACCTTTGAAATCTGCGATACCGGCATTGGCATACCTGATGCCGATATGGAACGTATCCATGAACCATTCCAGCGCAGTTCTCATCCGGATTCACACAAAACATCAGGAACAGGACTTGGTTTGACCATAACAGGCCTTCTTGTGCAGATTCTTGGGGGTGAACTTACAATATCCAGCACCATAGGTCAGGGAACAACCTGTCGTGTAAGGCTTATGCTTGCACAGACACAATCTGAGAAAATTATCCAACCAACCTTCAATCTTTTAGTCAAAGAAGGAGGAAGAAGGCCTAGTATATTTGTGGTTGATGATGATACAATTCATCGTGGAATGATAAATGATGCACTAGAACCCTTCGGCTTTCTTATCTATTCCGCTGGAAATGGGCAGGAGTGTCTGAATATTGCCAGCCACGCCCAGAGCGACGTTTTTCTGCTCGATATCAATATGCCCGGAATGAACGGGTGGGAACTGGCGCGACGGTTGCGGCAGGGTATTAATCGGGATGCCATAATTTTTATTATTTCTGCGGATGACTCAGTGCGGGAAATGGCAACCCGGGACGGGCTTTGCAACGGAGTTCTACCCAAGCCCGTGTCTATCCCTGACCTTATTTTGTTAATTGGGCATACCCTTGATTCTGTAACCCTGTTCCATAAACATGAGGAAAGAACAACAGAAGATCAGAAAAAACTGCCGACCCGGCACATCTCAGAACTGCGTCGCCTTGCCCGAATGGGCCATGTTGCCGGCCTGGAACGCTTTCTGGACGAAATAGAAGAGGGTGCTCCTCGCGATGCACAGATTATCCGTGATATGGTAACACGTTTCCAAATGCAGGAATTGCACTCTTTCCTTGATGACTATGAGGGAAAAGAATGACCAACATCATACTTGTCGTCGATGATGAACCTACGAATCTGTCATTGGCGACGGATGTTCTTGACAGTGGTGGCTTTACAGTTCTGGTGGCGCAATCTGCGGAAAATGCACTTTCCATTCTGGGCGAAGTTGATGTTGATCTCGTTCTTCTGGACGCCATTATGCCCGGGACAGATGGCTTTCAGATGTGTCAGATCATGAAAAAAACGCCTGAATATCGGGATATCCCGGTTGTTTTCATGACGGGACTTTCTGGTCAAAAAGATATTGTACATGCCTTTGATGCAGGAAGTGTTGATTACATCATCAAACCCATTCAACCTGCTGAACTTCTAGCTCGTGTAAAAACTCACCTTAAAAATGCACAGAATACAAAATATGTTTACCGTGCAATAGATTTTTCTGGCCACCATTTTCTTGCTTCTGATATAAACGGCAACCTTCTCTGGTTTACACCACAAGTTCCGACAATGCTCGACCACACCTTGGTCAAAGGTATATCCTGTTTACCAAAAGATGCCATGCAATGGCTTTTTATCTGCATACAAGAGCCGACGCAGGCAGATGTACGCTACAAGCAACCAGGGCGAAATGATGATTTTGATGTTGAACTCTCATTCATGGGGCAACCTGACCCCGGAGAGTTCCTTATCCGCCTGAGCGTTGCTAAAAAAGGTCAGGAAATTGCATGCCTGCAAAAACGCCTTGGTTTAACATTGCGTGAGGCCGAAGTGCTGTTCTGGATCGCCAAAGGAAAAACCAATCGCGACATCGCCGAAATCCTGTCTATAAGCCACAGGACGGTTAACAAGCACCTTGAACAATCTTATGTGAAAATTGGTGTTGAAAACCGGGCGGCCGCAACCGCCCGGGTTCTACAGGCTTTACTAACCTGAATTTTATTTGGGCATTGGACCCAGCTTTACGCCATCGGGGTAGTATTTCCACCCATCACGAATACGTACCTTGTTGTCCCACGGCAGCTTGTACTCACCTGCGGCAAGATCCTTGACCCAGGTCAGATAGTTTGCCCTTTCTCCACCCGGTTTACCAACATAGGCACGACATCCGAGGTTGAAAATATTATTTTCCAACGCCCAATTTTCACGTGCTTTGTCCACCAGACGAGGGAAGAGTTCCGCCGTTACAATTTCCCATGGATTCCTGTGTCCCTGCTGGATTACGTTACCATCGTAATTGCAAATCGTACCTTCACCAAAATAGTAAAATACGTTGTCATATCCCGCTAGATTGACAGACATAGTGTACATCAGATTCTGCCAGGCGTTTGTCTTGTTTGTCCAGATCCACTGGTCATTAACCTGAGTCGAGTAGCCAGAAATACGGATATAGACATTAGCACCCTTATAGGCTGCTTCCCGCGCCAGTTCCGGGAACATCCCATCGTGGCAGATGCAGACTGCAAGACGGGACCCCTTGGGCCCTTCGCAAACAGGCATTCCAAGATTGCCGGGCGACCATGGTTCAATCGGCACCCATGGCTGCAACTTGCGGTAATGGAGTGCAATCTCCCCATCTGCATTGATGATAATGGCCGTGTTATAGGGCGGCAAAGAAGGGTCTTCGTTCTTTTCCATAAGGGAGAACACACCCCACAGAGCATTCCGTTTGCAGGCTTCTTTAAAGCGTGCAATTTCAGGACTGTCGAGTGTCAGCAACATCTCGTCATACGTCCAGATTGCCGTGTTCAAACCCTGTGTGGAATACTCGGGGAAGACAATGACATCAAGGTCAGGATATCCGGCTTTTGTCGAGTCCACCGCCCGGCAAATCTGATCCACCTGTGTTTGAATATCTTCAGGACCTTTAATAACTGGAACAGGATACTGAATCAATGCAACAAGTAGGGCTTCTTCCCACGCACTCACGCTGCCAGTGCTTCCCATGAACCTCTCCTTTATGAGCAGTAAGAGCCATGACTTTGGCTCCCTTTTTTTCTGAATTGAAGAGATGGAGTTCTTCGATCCATGAGTTAATCTTCCCATATTGTGCGGGTTTCTGCCCATACGTTGTTTGACGTACATAAAAATACTGACATTTTTAAAAAATTCTTATTTTATATGGATACAAACAAAACATGCTCGATAATTTCTGGCCAGCATACGCCAGACAAATGACGTATCCAGACCATGAGTTTTTAAGGTATTTTTTGATAGGATTTTCTAGTCTGGCATAGATATATGCAAACAGATAATCATAATTTATGGGTTATGGATTTATATATCAATTATTTGTATTATTATAATAAATCTACTCTATATTTATAATTATGGCTCTTTACTACACCGACCACAAATCCTGTTCCCAATGTAAAAACAGGATTATCGATGCGCAAAGAGCCACTTTTTCTACTACTTGATCAGTTTCCTTATTGTGACATGCGGACCTGATCATCCAGAATTGTTGTGCGCTCCTGAGACTGACTTCCAATTTGTGGGCATATTTTGCGCTGCTCAATACTCCGCACGGAAGACAGTTGTGCTTGCAACTTATCTATTCCCACTTCAGTCGCATCCTCATGAAGCGACTTTCCTTCCGGCGAGAGCGTCATGCCCTGCATAACACCAATCCCTGGCACAGAATCTAACTTTACAAAAAAGCCCTGCTCCGCAGGCGCCTGCCCTGCGTTAATGTCAACGGATTCTTTTTTCTGTAGCTTCTCCAACTGATCAGATATCCGCACATCTTCAACAAACAGATGCCGACAGTCCATGCTTTCAAGTGGCTTTGCCTGCGCCATACCCCCTGTAAATTCACAAGCAAGCAGGACCACGCCACACACGATTTTTGGCTTTAAACTCAGCATTCCAAGGTCTCCCTGTGGCCGTAGTTATCGGCACACCTCATCAAATGGTGTTATACGTTCGCCTGTTTTAGTACTGGAACTGCATGCCCAGCAGGAACGCATTTGAGGCGCGTGTGTCTGCGGGTTTGTAACGTACGTAATCAAACGTAAAGCGTAGATTATGACCATCCATTACGTAGTTGGCACCAGCATCAAACTGGGTGCTTTTAGGATGCCCAGGCCCATACATGTCTTTTTTGAAGCGGAACTCTTGGTAACGAACCAGCGGCTGCACCCGCCCCCAACCAAGCTTATAGGGAATCAGATAGGCTGTGCTGGCCAGAAAAGCCGTACCATTGTTAATACCACCCACATTTCCGTAGTCAGCAGAATGCTGGTTATAGCCCGCAGCAATATCCTTCACACCACCGGTATAATACTGGTAATAGGCTCCCTCGAGTGTGTACACGCCATAGCGTGCATTATGGCCAATCTTTTTTTCAAACAGCCCGTCAATATTCCAAGCTTTGTAGTCACCTTTCTGCTGCGCCGTACCAACACCGTCTGTTTCGTACTGCCCAGCCAGACCAATCGCCAGAATATCCACCTTGCCGTAATATGTACTGGCCGTGTAATAGGCGGGAGAGGGTTCGGGGTCGAGAAAGTTATATTCCAAACGGCCCGCGAATAGCGGATGCTCCCCTTCGTTAGAAGCCCCTCGCGTCCAGTTATGACCGCGATAAACACCTGCAACATAACGAAAATGATCTTTTGCCAACCGGCCCCATACGGCCAGACCATCATCACGCCCAGACCATGCACCTGGGTACTGCGCGACGATGGGGAAGGCAAAAGTACTCAGGAAATATGGACCGTCGAGGTTTGAACGATCACTCGGCGTGAGCATTCTTCCGCCCCATACATTGAAGGATTTCCAACGCTCGTACTGTAAAATTCCGTCAAGAACATTCCAGTTTCCATCACGTAGCCGCTCAAGATTGAGAGTCGTCTTGACGTATTTATGAAACTGAGCGCCCATATAGATACGGACATTGCTCGCACTCGCATCACTGGAGTTACTGGGTGTTGCTGATGGATCCTTACTGAGGTACTGGCCTTTAACGCCTACACCGAGCGTAAAAAACTGGTCCTTGCCAAAGTTGACCGTAACCGCAGCTTTGGCTGGATAATACGCCGTCATTCCCAGCACAATTGCAGCAGGCACTACTTTTTTATAACCAAGGAAACATTTGCGGGTCACCCCCGAAAATTTTGAACCAAACGGACGCATGCGTTCTTTCCCTTATTCGAGCTTCTACATTTCGCCAACCCGAATAATATTGCGATAACGATATGATGTTTTAACATGCGTGAAATGACTTATAGAGCAAACTGAAGTGCCCATTTTTTGGGCAAAAAAGTTCCGCTAGGTGGAGGGTTCGAAGAACCCTTGTTTGATAAGGTTGGCTCATATTTTTCGAGTTTTGGGGTAATAATTGATGGTTTCTGCGGTGGCATCCGATCTGCATTTTGAGCAGAGAGAAGGCTTCCTGCTCTGGATTGCTATTCTGCGGCACTGATCCGTTCCAGAAAGAGGAAGCGTCGCATATTGTAGACGATATTGGCCAGTCCGATCCTCATGGTGGCCCGTATGATGCCGACAGTTCGGATAAATAATCCGGTCTGTGATTTCTGATCTGCAAAGACATGCTCAACGCGTGATCGGATCACGGACTTGCCTGCATTGGATCGCTGGATATGGCGGGGCATGGGTTTGAGGTGCGGCTTCTTCCTGTGAATCTTCGAGACGAAACCCTCTCTGTCCATGAAGTCCTCATTGGCTTTTGAGCGATAGGCTGTATCTCCCCAAACGGTTGAGGCCGTATTGGTTTTATCAAGCATGCCTTCTCTCAATCGTGCCCCATCGCTGGCGGCGGCATCTGTGGTCTTCCATTTGCGGATCAGCCTGAACTTCCGGTCGATAGAGACGTGGAATTTGTAGCCAAAGAACGGAATAGCAAGATCCGTTGTGGGCATACTCCCATCATCCTGCCGCTTTGCTTTCGTGAACTTCAGCGTCCAGCGCGCATGGCGATCCTTGTGGGACAGTTTGGACAGCTTGTCCTGCCAGTCTTCAGGAATACGCCCTACCCGGAGATCTGCCTTCTCGGCATTCGTATTGCGCTGCTTTGGAGCAGCCACCAGCGTTGCGTCCAAGATCTGGCCAGACATCGGCAAATACCCGGCGGTGCGCAGGGTCGCATCGAAGCGGTCAAACAGTCTTTCAATCGCACCCGCCTGGGTCAGGCGTTCACGGAACAACCAGACCGTTTTGGCGTCAGGCACACGATCCGACAGCCCCAGACCAAGGAAACGCATGAAGGATAAGCGATCGTTGATCAGATACTCTGTCCGCTCATCAGACAAATTATTCAGCGTCTGGATCCCCAGAATTTTGAACATCAACACGGGGTCAAACGGGGGACGCCCGCCTTTGCTGCCGTCTGAATAGGCCAGAGCCTTCTCAAGATCAGGGCGGAACACTTCAAAATCCACAGTCCGGGAAAACGCTTCGAGTTGATCGCCAAGCCCACTCAACCGGGCAAGCCGCTTTTCAACATCCTAGAAATCAGGCTGCTTCATCTTCCATGCCCCCAATCAACGCAGAAAAAATGGAATCATAGACACGAGATTAAAGCCAGAGGGTTTTTCGAACCCTCCAATTGACAATATAAAACGCAAAATGTAATATAATTACAGAAAACATCGCGTTGGAATTCAATATGAATAAATTTACCATAGCATATAAATACAATTTAATCATGGTTTTAACTATTAGTCTTGTTTTGGTTTCCTTAAATTTTGCTTTCCAAGGAAATAAAGGATTTAATTTAGCCGATGAAGGCTTTTTATGGTACGGCGCACAAAGGGTCGTAGCCGGGGAAGTCCCTCTTCGTGATTTTATGGCTTATGATCCCGGCCGCTATTACTGGATTGGCGCCCTGTTCGCTCTTACCGGTCATACTGGCGTTATGGCTGCACGGGTTGCAAGCACCATCCTTGAATATTGTGCTCTATGCGTTGGCCTTTTCCTGATTGTAGATTCTGTAAAACTTAGGAAAAATGACCAGATTCCATTTGTCATAGTCTCAGCAGTAACAATGATACTGTGGATGTTCACACTTTATAAAATTTTTGACATCTGCATGTCTATTTTCTTAATCGGAATACTTTCCTTTCTTATCAAAAACCCAACACCTAAACATTATCTCCTTACCGGAATAGGTGTTGGGGCCGTTGCTGTATTTGGGCGTAACCATGGCCTGTACGGCGCTCTTGGCAGTATGGGCGTTATGGTCTGGTTACATATCCATGGACGCGCCACACCTGGTATTATGAAAGGTGCGCTTTTGTGGGGTATCGGGGTTATTATCGGGTTCTCCCCTATCATTTTCATGGCCATTTTTGTACCCGGATTTGCGGATGCATTCAGGGACAGCATAGATTTCCTAATCAAGCGAAAAAGCACAAATCTGCCTCTGCCCGTGCCGTGGTTCTGGACAGTGCCTCTTGCGGACATGAAAGCCCTGCCCGCAATGCGGGCCATTCTGGTCGGGCTATTCTTTATGAGCGTGCCCATCTTTGGCATCTCCCTCCTTCTCAGCGTGATCTGGCGCCGTATTAAAGGGTTGGAGACACCGCCAACTTTAGTCGCTGCAGCATTTATGAGCCTGCCTTACGCGCATTATGTTTTTTCTCGTGCAGACATGGAACACCTCTCTCTAGGTATTTTTCCACTCCTTATCGGTGTCATGGTCATAGCAGCAAACTCCACGACCAAGGTCAGGTGGCTGCTGGCCACTCCATTATTGCTGGCTAGCTATGGATGTCTCTATGCCAGCCAGCCAGCCAGAGTCTGTTCTGGTAAGCATGAATGTGTCGGCGTTCAAATATCTGGCTCGACACTATGGGTGAGTGCGGACATGGCAGACAACGTTAAAATGCTGCATCAACTGGCCGATCAGTATGCACCCAATGGACGGTCTTTTGTTGTCGTCCCCTTCTGGCCCGGTGCTTATGCTTTGCTGGGACAAAAGTCCCCAATGTGGGATATCTACGCTCTTTTCCCACATTCAGAGGACTTTGAGAAACAGGAAATCGAACGCATCAAGGCCGCAAAACCGGGGTTCGTTCTTCTCTGGAACCTGGCACTGGATGGGCATGATGACCTGAAATTCAAAAATACGCATCCGTTGATCAACCGCTATATCATGGATAATTTTTCCCCAGTACCCTATATGCAGAACCCAGATTATCAGATCTACAAAGAGCGGACATCCAGTCAGTGAAAACTGTCGCCATCTTCCAGTCGAACTCTATCCCATGAAAGGGGTCTTTTTGACATGATCGCCGCCATGGATGAATTCATCCTGTATGACAACATGCGATACGTACGATAAAGCCTTTCGGCCTCACTCGCCCTTACCATGGTGGCCCATACGCATGGCTATTACGAACGTGTTGGTTGATACAGAAATTTGGAAAATGAAACCAAACAGGATCAGGAGTGCGCGAGACTGTTTTTCTCAAGCATAAAGATATAGACTTTTAAACGTTCTACACCTGATATGTTTCATCCATTACGGTCTTACACCCTTCAGTGAACAGTGACTGAAAGCTAACATGAACACGCGCATTCCATTCAACTGGCCATATATGACTGGCAAGGAACTTTATTATATTGCCGAAGCGCACTTCAACGGCCGGTTGGCTGGGGATGGTCCTTTTACAATGCGCTGTCATAAGTGGCTGGAAGCCAAGACAGGGAGCCACAAAGCACTGCTTACACACTCCTGTACAGCAGCCCTTGAGATGGCAGCATTGTTGCTCGATATTCAGGCAGGTGACGAGATCATCATGCCATCGTACACCTTTGTTTCCACTGCAAATGCCTTTGTGCTGCGTGGTGGTGTGCCAGTCTTTGTGGACATTCGGGAAGATACGCTCAATCTGGATGAAAAACTGATAGAAGCCGCCATCACCCCCCGCACCAAAGCCATTGTTCCAGTGCATTATGCAGGCGTCGCCTGTGAAATGGACACGATCATGGACATTGCAAAGCGGCATGGGCTGAAGGTTGTGGAGGACGCCGCACAAGGGGTAATGGCCAGTTATAAAGGCCGCGCTCTGGGAGCGATTAGCGACCTTGGCGCTTTCAGCTTCCATGAAACAAAGAATGTCATTTCAGGCGAAGGCGGGGCATTGCTTGTCAATGATCCGGATATGGCGCTGCGTGCAGAAATTATCCGCGAGAAAGGCACCAATCGCGGTCAGTTTTTCCGTGGGGAAGTTGATAAATATACCTGGCGGGAGGTTGGCTCATCCTTCCTGCCTGGTGAGCTGACAGCTGCATTTTTGTGGGCACAGTTGGAAGAAGCCGAACAGATCACGCAAAAAAGGCTTAAAAGCTGGGCTTACTATCATCATCATCTGGCACCACTCGAAGCCGAAGGCGCCTTGCGCCGCCCGATCGTTCCAGCCGAGTGTGAGCATAATGCTCATATGTATTACGTCCTGCTTGCTCCGGGTATAGATCGTCAGGCAGTACTGAGCGAATTCAAAAAGCACGATATTTCCGCAGTTTTCCATTATGTGCCGCTGCATTCATCCCCCGCAGGCAAGCATTATGGGCGTGTGCATGGCACACTCAGAATGACGGATGTTCAGTCTGACAGACTGGTGCGGTTGCCATTATGGGTTGGTCTGACCCAAGACCAGCAGGAACGGGTGATAACCGTGTTAAAAAATGCAATCCATCATCAGTCACGCAGCTAGACTTTATGCTATTCCTTGAAAGATAAGAGGGCATATGAAGCAATGTTGATGACAAGCATGGTTGCATAAGGCCCGCTGTTTTATAATTTTCAAACCGGTCTTATGGGTCTTGTCATTGGCCCATAAGAATTTTGTACGTTGCACCAAGTTATGACCCGCCAAAAGTGCCTGCTTGGCCTACGTGAAGGGATGAGCCAAAGAACTCAGGCGACGTACCAGAAGAAGCCGAAGCTCTTTTGAGAAACACCGAAATATCCCTGTTTACAAGCAACGCAACTGACCATCTGGGTTAACCGATATGACCCAACCATAATTTCAAAGGGTCAGGGTGCCACCTACCGGCTCTGCCGACCCTTGTGAAACAAAGCCCTCTCTCATCGCACGTATCTTCCAAGGGGCCACTCCCCTGTACGCTCCGGACCGTGGACTTGCATTTACCCGCAAGACACGCCAACATTTTGTGTGTGCTGCTTTTTCCATCTGATATTTCGAGATTTTTGTGCTTCCTTACAAATTATCCCCCTTGCTACTGCTGACATTTTTTTCACTTGAGGGGTGTGCGCCCCCTAATTTTCATGCACCTGGCCCTTTACCACAGGAAAGTGCGTACAACGCTCTTTTCCCACAATGGGCTGAAATGTGTGCTGTCTCACAAATTTCCAAAAAACCCGGTTATGGAGCAGATATAGCCGGTGGCCCTGGTGGGCATGCTGTCTTGTTCCTGCATGGGGCCTGCCTTGACCCCTCATCACCCTACCCTGTGTTAAAAGCCTGCCCTCAGGGTGAAACAGGGGTGAGCATGAACGCCCATTTTGTGAATGCTAACTGGGTTGGTGTGCCCGGACGTATGTTTTTCTACAACGGTCTTCTCAAACCCGAAGATGGTCTTACGCGCGAGGCTTATCAAGCCACCAAAAAATCTGCCAAACAGCAAGGACTTTATAGTGCCATCTCTTTTCGGGACTGGGCATTGGCAGACAGGCCTTCCAGCGCTCCGGCCGAGGACTGGAAATATGAAGTCTCAATTGGCACGGATTATGCCGTAAGTTATGGACGCGCCCGCTATTGCGCGCGCCTGCCCGTAACATCGACCCAAATGACGCAAATTGTAAATTTTTTGAATAGCCGCAATGCCCTGTACCATTATGGCCCCAAAACATTTGAAACCAATGTCATGCAGGACAACTGTAACCACCTTATCCATAATGCCCTCGCGGCAACAAACTTCTGGCACGAACTGCCTGTACACCAGTTCATTCTCAAAGCAGCCCTGACATTTCCGGTTCCTAAAAATGAAGTCGTCAACCTGCTTGATCGCACAAAGCAGCATGACCTGGGCGACTTACATGCCCTGTACCATGACCCCTTGACCCGCCAGACTCTGCTGCATGACAACTGGCTCCCCAATGAGCCGGGCGTTATTTTGGACTCCAATACAGTCCATGATCCGAATGACGTGTATCATACCAATCTGTCACTAATTTTTTACGATGACCCGATACTGGGCCATTACAACCGGGCATTCCGGCACTACCTCGCACAGCCACGCTACCACGACCTGCGCGCCAATCTGCTTTGGTACCGGGCGCAATATGCCCGTGTTGCCAGTGAACGCCAGCCACTTCAGGAATGGCTTAAAAAAGAACCTGCCGGATTTGCCGCTTTTTACAATGCCTATTACGTATGGCTTGCCGACCAGCAGGCTCTTGTTGAAAAAGGGCTTAACCTGTTATCCGATGCTTCGCCCATTTCCAGCGCATTGCCCGTAACACAACCCGAAACGCTGCAAGAGGGGCCTGCACACGCCAACGCCCCACAAAATCCCCTGCCAGAAGAGAAACAATAGCATCGCGCATACGCAGGATATTGCGTGGATTAAGGAAAAGCGTGCGTAAAACGGGGTCGTTAATCCCATAAATCAACCATGCAACACGGCGCATTTCCGCCCTTGTGCAACGCTCCTCATGCTGAGCCGCCTTGCGCCCCTGTGCAGGGCTACGCAGCCATGCCTGCGCCACTCTGGCACCACGGTAAGCACTTTTCATGGCCAGCAGAACACCAGAAGAAAATACCGGATCAAGGAACGCAAACGCATCCCCGATCATATAGTATCCCTCTCCCCAGTTTTTATCTGCACAATACGAATAATTTCCGGTTGTGGTCAGTTCGCCCAGAAGTTCGGCCGGAGCCAGACGTTCTGAAACACTCGGGCTTTGTGCAACTTTTTTCCAAAACAGGTCTGTTTTCGGTCCGGTATGCGTTTTAAACGCATTTTTATCCCCCACAAACCCGACACTCATAATATTGTCGCGTAGAGGGATCATCCAGAACCATCCGTCCTCCACCAGATGGATGGAAATATATCCCTCCATATCGGCTTCACGGCGCTGCACATTATGAAAATGGGCAAAAATGGCGGCTGTTGAATTCTGTTTATCAGCATGACGGGTATGGAACCGACGCGCCAGAACCCCATCCCGGCCGGAAGCATCCAGCACAAAACGCGGCGCAAAAGTATAATTTTGCCCAGCGTCATCCTGTGCCACAACATGTGTTGGCTGGCCTGCGGCAAAAGATGCCTCGGTCACACGCAGCCCTTCGCGTGTTTCCACCCCGTGTTCGGCGGCATTACGAAACAGGATTTCATCAAACTCCGAACGCCTTACCTGATAGGCATGCGTATCTTTCGGGCTGATTGCCTGACGGAATGGAAACGCCAGCCGCCCTTCCCCCCGGTCCGATACAAATTCTGCACCGGGTTTAAATACCCCGATCTCACGCACCTTATCCAGCACGCCAAGGTCACGCAGCAAGGCCATGTTGCATGGCAACAGGGATTCACCAATATGGAAGCGGGGGTGAGGGTCTTTTTCCAATAGGATAACGGACACGCCCTGCCGTGCCAGCAACGTGGCGGCGGTGCTCCCTGCCGGGCCGCCCCCAATAACCAGCACATCACACGCACGCGGTGCTGCGTCTGAACCGTTCATGCCATTCCCCCATTAACCCCAATAATCTGCCCCGAAATATAGGCCGCCTGCCCCGAAGCCAGAAATCCTACCAGATCGGCCACTTCCTGTGGCTGGCCCGCACGGCGCGCGGGAACCATGGCCGCAATATCTGCCTGTGTCATAATCGCAGCCGTAGCGGGGGAGGCAATAACGCCCGGTGCAACCGCATTAACTGTAATACCCCGGCTGGCTACCTCGCGCGCCAAAGAGCGCACAGCGCCTTCCAGCCCCGCTTTTGCCGCTGCGTAATTGACCTGTCCTTTGTTCCCCAGCCGGGCTGTAATGGAAGACAGGGCAATAATTCGCCCCCACCGTGTACGCGTAAGCGGCAGCAGAAGAGGCTGAACAACATTAAAAAACCCATCAAGGGAGACCGCCAGCACATCTCTCCACTGGGCTTCGGTCATGCCCGCCATGGTTACATCATCATGCGTGCCAGCATTGTGCACAATAACCTGTGGCACCCCTGCCGCAAGCACAGGTTCAAGTGCTTGTCTGGTGGTTTCCGCATTGGCCAGATCACTGCACCACACTTCTGCGGAACCACCACTGCGCTGTATCTGCGCGACAATGTCGTGCGCCTTGCCCACAGAACTATGGGCATGAACCAGAACATGCAGGCCATCCGCGACCAGCCTTTGGCAAATGGCCAGACCGATCGGGCTTGTCCCCCCCGTAACAAGTGCCCGCTTCATGCAGTTACTCATGTTGCAAAAACCTGTTTACGAAACATGACAGTCCCTCTTCCCTGCAACAGCATGGCCCCTGGCTCCGAACGGATGGAAAACCCGTACACCATCCCTGCACTATCAATCTGCTCGCGCACAACATCAATCTGCAGGCAGCCATACTCAGCACGGTCCAGCCTGTCGCACTGCTCCCGCAAGTCCCGCAGGGCGGCCAGATAACCACCTGTGCGGGGTGTCTGGTGCCCGGTCAGTGCGCCATGGAGTGCTGCGGCCTGCATGGCCATTTCGGCCCCGACCAGCACACCCAGCCGCCCGCCATGCCGGAAAGGGTTGTTGGGGTTCACATGGGCCATTGTGTGCGCCCGCAAAGTTTCCGCCGACCACATGGAACAGGATTCAAGCAGACAACTCGCACCCTGATGAGGAATACGCTCCAAAATAGCCGCGCGCTCTAACATGGCTGCACCTTCACCAAAACCGAACCGGGCTGGCAGGCCATGCGCACGGCCCCGGCCTGCGCACCGGCAATCTGCTGGAGCAAGGCAAGCCCTGCCGCTGCGGGGTTGCCTTGGGCAAGTTTCTGCAGACCAGAACAGGTAACACCATCGTGCCCCGACTGCTTGGGAGCATAAGTCAGGTCCAGTGTGCACACACCTGTCTGGGCAGGGTTGGGGTGCAGAACAAACGCGCACCCAAAGGGATAGCGGGTCACTCTTACCTTCCCAATCGGCCCCGGTATGGGCAGGTCATAGGCCACAAACAGCACGGGCGCATTTTCCACCACACATTCCGCCACAGCCTTCAGCAGCCCTTGGGCAAAGGACCAGTCAAAACACCCCAAGGCTACGGCTGGTGCCAAAATGCCGTGGCCAATGGTCCAGTAGCCCGCCGGTGCGTTGTGCACCGAATTGTGGAACTGGGTGGGGGAGACCTCCCCCTCCGGCACACTCAGGGCGGACAGAATACTATCCACCACAGCGCCATCACCATTGGAGCAGGCAAACACGCCGCGCATATCACCCACTTTTACGCCCGCATGTGTACAGGCCTCGTCCGCCAGAGCCAGAGCCAGGCGGGTGAGCGGGCCACTCCGCCGCCGCTCATTGGCAGGCAAGCAGCTAGCAGGCGGCACCTGTAGCACTGTGGCCTCCCATGGTTCTTGCCCTTGCAGCACACGTGCTGTATGCGGCCAGCCCGATAACCCCGGCCCCCATACGGACAGCCCTTGCACAACAACCTTCATTCTACAGCCTCAAAAATCAGGCTACAATTGGTGCCACCAAAGCCAAACGCATTGCTCATGACCCGCCGGACCGGCATGGGCTGGTTATCCGTCAGCACCCGGCTGCAAAAATCCGGGTCCAGCCGGGTCACATTCAGGCAGCCCGGCACAAAGCCTGAACGCATCATGATGATGCTAAACATGGCCTCTATAATGCCTGAAGCCCCCAGAGTATGGCCTGTCCAGCCTTTGGTGGATGAACACGGCACGGCACTGCCAAACACGGTATGCACGGCGTGGTCTTCCATCGCATCGTTTACGGGCGTGCCAGTGCCGTGCAGGTTGATATAGTCAATCTGGTGCGCCCCAAGGCCTGCCCGCTCCAGCGCCTCACACATGGCACGCACGGCACCACGCGCCTGCGGGTCGGGGGAGGACATATGGTGCCCATCACTGCTAACGCCATAACCCACCCACCGGGCCATTGCCACGGCATCTGGCCTTGCCCCCTCGCGCTCGAGCAGGGCAAAGCCTGCTCCCTCGCCCACGGATATACCCGCACGCCCGGCATCACACGGGCAGGTCGGCTCTGCGGACACCAGCCCCAGAGAGGCAAAACCCCGTAATGTCATCCGGCATAAACTGTCTGCCCCCCCAACCACCACGGCATCGCACAGCCCGGCTTCCAGCCAGTGGCGCGCATCCACAAATGCGCGGGAGGAAGAGGCACACGCGTTGGAAACACTCAGGAGTGGCCCACCCACCCCCAGCCGGGCCGCCAGAAAGCGCGGGAGCGAAAACAGGTCCTGTGTATGTGCCTGATCAAATGTGTGGGGTGGGCAACCGGTTGTGGGGTCCACCGCCTGATAGGCGTCCTCGGCAGACAGAATGCCTGATGTTGAAGTCCCCAGCACAACGGCAATACGCTCAGCACCGTAAAACGCCTTGGCCGCCTGCACGGCCTGCAAAAAACCGTCCTGCGTGCAGGCCATATCCGCCAACTGGTTATTGCGGCAGGCATACCCCGCAGGGACATCTGCCAAAACGTAGCTTTCCACGTCTGGCACCCGGCCGATAAACCCGCGGTGTATTCCCGAAAAATCGCATACCGTCAGCCCGGAGCGACGGGCCTGAAGGGCTTTTTCTGTTGCACCCAGTCCACGGCCGATTGCGCTTAAGACGGTGCCCGCTGTTATGGCCAGAGGTTTCATGTTTGGTGTGTTGATCCAATGTCAGGGCGTTGTCCAGCCAGTAAAAAACCATAGACCATGGCCAAGGCAACACCAATGGCAACCGTTTTACCAATTTCGCGGAGCAAAGGAGTGTGACACATGGCCAGAAAGCCAAAGGTCAGCACAGTCATGGCGTTACAGGTCAACAATGTACGCATGGTTCGTGCCCGCTCATCTGCATCCAACTGGGGCCGGGCAAAGAACAGTGCATAATCCAGACTGACCCCAAATACGAACTGCAAGGCAATAAGGTGAATAAGGGTCAGGGGTTGTTGGCACAGGCCCAGAATGGCCAGTACTGTCACCTGCACAGCACCAACGGCGCCAATAACGCGCAACACGCGGTTTGCGTTGCGTAACCCCGCCAGCAAGACACACAACGCCAATATGCACCCTACGGCCATCCAGCGCAGGGTGCGGGCTGTATAGTCGGCAGACAGGCCATCCACCTCCCTGCCCATATCCATAACCAGCACGTCTGGTTGCCCTTTCAGGGTGTCCTCCACAGCCTTGTGGTCTTGCACGACCTCTGGAAAAACCAGCCCGAACCATTGTCCTGCGCGCTCAAACAGCAAGGGGGCCATGGCAATGCCAACTGGGGTACCCCGCAGGTCCTGCGGCAATAGCGGTGGCATCTGGTGTGCAGCCTGCACATCAGCCACAAAAGCCTCAAACGCGGCAGGCCGGAATGGCAGCCCGTCCTGCGCCTGAAGAATGGACTGCCGCAACACATTGGCGGGGGGAAGCTGGCTGACACGCAACTGCTGCATCCGCACCGACGGCAGAAAACGCGCAGCCTGCTGAACACCTGCCATAGCCCCCTTGTGCTGTAAGTGCACCCATAACGGTGCCAGAGCCTCCTCACGCTCCAGCACAGCCTGCGCGCTCCCCCCCGAAACTGCGAGCATGAGAGAAGAATCCGGCACCCCCAGATCCCTCCGCAACATATCATCCAGATGGCGGGCCTGCTCAGGCAGGGGGCTTAAAGCGGCCAGTCGCGTATCCAACCGTGGTGGATGCCACCACAGCCCCGCACAACACACCATAACAGGCACCACAGACAACGCACGGTAACGCCGCACCCCCTCCACGCGCGCAAGAGCGCGGGACGGGCCGCTGACATAGGGCGCCAAGTCAGCGGCAACCACCAGACGGGGCATGACATACAGGGTTACGCCGGCCGCAACCAAAAGCCCAACAGCTGCAAACGTGCCCAATTGCGCCAGACCCGGCAGGCCGCAAAAAATCATGCCGGTCAGCCCCAGAACAGCAGTGGCAACACCTAGGCGCAAACTGTGGCCGATACGCAGCAATGTTGCCTGCGGCCCTTCACCATGATCTCGGTGCCCGATCAACAACACCGGATAGTCCAGTGCAACACCCAGCATGGTCATGCCAAAGCCAAAGGCTATTCCATGCACAAAACCAAACACCAGCCACACCACCAGCATGGCAATACTGAGCGAAAGCAAAAAGGGCACACCAATGGCCGCCAGCACCCACAAGGACCGAAAGCGCCAGTAAAGAACCCCCACAACCAGCACAAGGGAACACACGGCCATCATATCCACATCGCGGCGCATGCCCGCAGCGCTGGACACGGCAAAAACCGAAGGCCCGCTCATCAGCAGTGTTGCACGGCCTGGGTGCAGGTTTGCAAATGCGGACTGGAGAGCCTGCTCAACCAAGACCTGACTGGCAATGTCCATACCCGGTGCGCGTGTACGCAAAAGCAGCAGCGCGCGGGGCCTGTCGGGAGAAAACCACACGCCCTGCCGCATCTGTACACGCACATCGGGTTCAAACCCTTGCAGCGTTTGCACAAAGGCCCTTGTGGGGTCACGCAGTATCATGTCCGTAAAAGCGGGGCCTGCGGAGGAATCCAAGACATCCAGCACATTGGAAAAAGCCTGCGTTAATGCGTGCGTGCTCAAATCCCGGACCGTATCATCAGGGGCAAGCTGGTAGCGGTGCCTGAAGACAAGCGTGCGCAGGGCTTGGGTCTGATCAGCAGAAAACACACCATTCAGGACCGACACAAACCGGGCATCCCCTGCTAATGTCTTTTGCAGCCCCATACTCAGGCGTGCAAGCTCGGGTTCTGGCGCACCCTCCAGCCCCAGCATGACGACCGTTCCGGCAACACCTCCCTGCACTTCTCGCAACAGAAACCGTGTTCCGTCATCATGACCTTTAGGCAAAAACCCAGCCATATCCAGCCGCAGGGGAATAGCCATGAACACCAGAGCAGCCAGCAGGGCCGAAGCCGCTAACGCCCCGGCCAGAATACGGAATTTTGCAAGATATCTCACGGATCAAGCGTCAGGGTCTGCACATCACCATTAGCCTGTACAATTTTGAGACTGTCGAGTGCGTTGTTACGGCCAGTCAGCACCACCAGATGCACCAGATGCATCGCCTGATCTGAGATAGGAGACATGCTGAGTGTCCACGCTCCAAGGTTGCCTTGCGCTGTTACTGCATAATCCTGTGTCAGCGCTGGCAGATTTCCTTCCAGCGGCGCCCGTAAGGTTGCGGCTAGGAGTGCCAGAAGCGGGTTTTGTGCCAACGCGACATGGTGCACACCACCAGTACCACGTTGAATGGACACCATGTCTCCATCAATCACCAGTGTTTCCGGGCGTGGTGCCTGTGTGTGTTTCTCTAGATAGGCAGGGCGGTGGAACACCAGCACACCGCTGGAGAGCAACGGGTGCGTTAAAGCGGCAATCTCTTTTTTTTCGTGGAATGTCTGTGTTCTTTCCGGCACCTGCCCCAGATGAACTATAATCTGCCCGGTCAGATCACCCCCACCATCCGCAGCCCACGCCTGCCCGACACCACTTAACAAAGAAAATGCCATTAAAAGAGGCAGAATTTTCATGGCAGTTCTTTCCAGTAATCGTAAAAATTAAACCACGAGAAGGGATGTTGCAAACAAAGCTCCTCCATCCACCCCGCATACCGCTCCGCCGCCATGTGCACAAAAGCCGCTCTGCTCTGGCCAGATAAGGGGGAGGGCATATCGAAGGTTTCAAACGTGACATCATACACGCCATCTGCTGCCCGTATGGCGCTCACAAGCACAAGAGGCGCGCCTGTAGCCAACGCCAAACGAAAAGGCCCCTGCGGAATATTGACATCTCCACCCAGCATACGCACACAAACGCACCGCCCGGCATCGGGCGTTCTATCCCCCAGAATACCCACAACTTCCCCCCGTCCCAGACTTTCCGCCACCCTAAGCATGGTATCCGTCTGTCCAATAGGGATGATTGTCCGGGCATAGTCGGGGTCCAGAGCTTCCAGTGCATGTGTAGCCCCCCCAAGGTTGGCGCGGTACATGAGCATTTTCAATGGCATGGCGTGCTCTCGCCCCAATGCCCTGAGTGCTTCAAACGACCCGATATGCGCACCTAACAGCAAGCACCCCTGCCCTGCTGCCAGCACCTGCAAAAGCTGCTCCCTCCCCCTGACCCGGACAGGTGGCATGGCGTGAGTGTCTGACAAGAAAAAAATACGGTCCAGCACAACCTGCGCAAAGCTGTGCATATGCCGTATAAGCGCTACTGGTGTCGGCGGAGCCAGCAGAACACGCCGCAAATAAGCGCGCGATGCCCGCCGGGCCGATGTATTGAAAAGAAAAAAATACAGGCTTACAGGGCCAAGAAACCAGCCAAGCCGCCGCCTGCCAACCATGCGGGCCAAAAACAGGGCGGCCCGCATGGTAAACTGGTTACCGCGTTCTGGAACAACCCATCGTTTGTCAGCTGTACGTGCCATGCTCTGGTTTTGCCTTCAGAACCGCCCGCATGACAAGCCGTCCATCCAGTTTACCTGTCAGGCGCACAACGGGGCCGGCACCACGCGCAAAAAAGACCACCGCCTGACCGGGCAGGACCGGATGCATGAACTTGACCATATCCACACATAAATCTGCCTGCCCCAGCAACTCTATCCCCGCTTCAAGCAGCACAATACCGGGCACAACCGGAGCATTGGGAAAATGGCCCGGCAAGCATGGGTGATCAGCGGGGAGCGAGAAAGAGCCAATTTCCTCCTCGCCTGCATCCTTGCCAGCCAGATCGCGCAGGGCTTGAAGGGTCAGCTTACCTACGGCATTCCGGGGCAGGGCTTGCACCAACCGGACACTCCGGGGCAAAAAAACCGGGTCAATCTGCGCCTTGAGTGCGCACAGAATGCTATGGGCACTGAGTGTGGACGACACGGCAAAAACCTGCATGCGTGCGCCAAAATTGGTGGCTGATGCCTCGGGCGGCAAAAAAGCGCCATCTTCCACACCCGAAATGGCCGTCAAATGGGCATTCAACGCAGCAAGGGAGGCGCGTTTGCCACCCAGCTTGACCAGATCGCTCATGCGCCCCAGCAACACAAATGTACGGTCCTGTTTTGGCTGAATAAAATCCGCTAACGCATATGTCAGTGTTCCCGGGGCGGAAACCTCAAGACCACTTTGTGTTTCAACGGGGGTGATCCCGTTGTACCACCGCCACTCTGGCCCATTGACTGTCCGGCGGATGGCAATTGAGCCGGTTTCCGTCGAACCAAAAATTTCGGTCACCTCTGTCCCCAGAACCGTTTCGGCTTCAGCCGCCAGTGCTGGCGCAAGGGGAGCAGAAGCCGAGACAACCCGCCGAATGGCAGGGAGTTCCAGACCAGACTGCACCAAGGCGCGTAACTGCAAAGGCGTTGTCACAAGTATACGCGGCGCAAACGCCCTGTTAAGGCACTGCTGCCAGTCCGCAGGGTAACGCCTTGCACCAACCGCCAGCGCCACACGCGTATGCAGCGCCTGTAACACCAGTGTTTCAAAACCATACATATGGTACGGAGGAACCGTGCCAACCACACAGGCCGGTGCCTGCTCGGGGTCCAGAAGCACGCGCGCGGTCACACTGCGTGTCACCAGCCCACCCCAGTATTTACGGTGGCCAACCGGCTGCCCCGTACTGCCAGAGGTAAAAACCAGAGCGACCAGCGCGTCTGGAGCAATAACCGGATTGGAGCAGTCCGCCACATCCACACCGGCGACAGGCATGGACAACAAAAAATCTGGTACGCACACACCCTTGGCAGGCAGGTGTTCGCACTCGGGGTCACCTGCAACGCTTACGCAAACAGCGTGATGCTCCAAGGCTAGTGCGGACAAATGCGCCGGTTGGCGGTCACTGGACAACAGAACATGCTGCCCACGGAGTAATGTGGCGGCAAAGAGCAACGTAAAATGGCGCACACACGAGCACACGGGCACAATGGGCGCATCTGGCAGCAATGCCGCAATCTTGTGTGCCGCCCGTAAAAAATCTTGCCCGCTAAACACATGGTGTTCACTCAGGAAAAACGGGCGGTCCGGCGCATAAACAAGAGAAAGATCCGGCCAGTCATGGTCCAGCGTGCCATCTGGCATGGAACTCATTGCGCTGTACGATTTGCCTGAACATACTGGCACAAAGACCGTAGAGAACTGAATATCTGCTTGTTGTCGGGGGCATCGGACCGCAAGGTCACGCCATAATCGCGCCCTACAAGGAGGGCAATCTCCAACGCATCGATAGAATCCAGCCCCAGCCCCTCACCAAACAGGGGGGCCTCGGGCGCGATCTCTTCCGCCAGAACCTCAAGCTGAAGTGCGGCAACCAGTCGTTCAGCCACTTCATGCTCAAAAGGCGTTTGTGATGTTGTCGGACGGGTCGTATTCACAGCATGTCTCATGATTTAATGCGGGTCAGATGGTTCAGCTAACACATACACCCATTATCGCAAAGTCGCACTGGCGGGACAGGCACCCTGCATTTTGTAGGGGGAGTGGGGCCGCGCTTCTCTCCTGCTCCTTGCTGCTTGGCCATTTACCCCGCACAGGCTCTGTTTTGGTGCTGACAAGTGTGCTGTCTCTTTTATTGCAGTGTCTGGCAGCAGCCCTGTTGACCCGGCACACAAAAGCCATAGCTGTTCTGGCGGTCCTTCTTCTGCCCATGGCGGCATATTGGCCACAAGAAGCAGGGGTGGTTGATGCCTGTTCGCTCTATGCGGCCTCCATGGGGGTTATGCTGTTTGTCTTTGCCAGGTCCCTTCTTCCATCACAGCAACCTCTTGTAGCAGCCATAGCCAGCAGGGTTCATGGCCCCTTACGCTCGGATATTGCACGCTATACGCACGCACTGACTTTTTTCTGGTCTCTGTTTTTTGCACTGGCTCTGATCATGCCAGCCATCCTGTTCTGGTTAGGCCCGGCGGGGGCATGGCGGTGGCCACTGACTGGGGGCACATTTGCAGCAGCGCTGGTTATTATGGTTGCCGAAGCAGGCGTCAGGCGCATGGTCATACGTAATTTTAAACACGTATCGCTCAGAACAACCATTACGGCTTTCCGCAACAGCTCCGCCACAACCACCCAACCAACAACCTCAGATGCATACAAATAAGGCGTGCGTTATCCCGAACATAATGAAAATGCGAAATACCGCCCTCAGCAACATTAAAATACTTTACTGATGCAGGCTTATTGAGCGTGGGCACACCACGCCAGACCATACGCACGGCAACTTCTGGGTCAAAATCAAACCCGCGCATAAAATAGGATGCCTTGAGAACAGCTACCATATCCCGCACAGGATAAACCCGAAAACCAAACAGGCAGTCCGCAACCGCATCCCGCGTTTCCATCCTCACCAAAATGTTAGACAGTTTACGCCCCCATACGCGTAATGCCGGCGCGTCAGGCCCAAAAACAGGCATGCCCAGAATCATTGCATGAGGTGCATGCTCTGAGGCGGCTATAAAGCTCTGTACAGACGCCACAGGGTGCTGGCCATCTGCGTCCATTGTCAACACATGCGTGTATCCGTGCTGCAAAGCCCATTCCGCACCATGCAGCACAGCGCACCCCTTGCCGCCATTGTGCTGTAGGTGCAACACGTGCAACCCGACATGTGCAGCCGCCATGCCCTCTATGGTGCCACCACTCCCATCTGTGCTGCCATCAATGACCACCACAATATCCGCCCAGACAGACAGCACTGCAGACACAGTTTTTTGTAGCAACGCTCCTGAATTATAAGAGGGGATAAGGACAATACAACGAAACATAAGAGATGTACCTAAAGCAAAAAACTGATAAACTGTGGCAAGGCTCCTCCATATACTTTAATAACGATAAAATCCGAATATCAAGTTCACTGAACCGGAAACACCAATGCCTGAGCGCCCGCCCTGCCCGCCTCACCCCGTTCTGTCGGCCTACTACCGCACCAAAGGGGAGCGGGTACAGTTTGTGCGCTCCATTTTTGACCGTACTGCTGCTCACTATGACCGTATCAACACAATTTTCTCGTTGGGGTCTGGCCGATGGTACCGGCGACGGATGCTCCGCATGGCGGGCCTCCGCTCAGGACAAAGCCTGCTTGATGTCGCAACCGGCACAGGTCTTGTTGCCCAGGAAGCCGCAACACTGACTGACGCTGCCAATATTGTGGGGCTGGACATGAGTTTGGGAATGCTTGCACAATGCCAGCACAAACTGCCCATCCAGCTTGTGCTGGCAGACGCACAGAACCTACCCGTTGCCGACGCTAGCGTTGATATGCTGAGCATGGGTTATGCATTACGCCATGTGCACGACCTGACAGCAACATTTGCAGGTTATCTCAAAGCCATCAAACCAGGCGGTCATATCCTTATTCTGGAAATTGGACGTGCGGATAACCGTCTTGTTCAATTTTTACTGCGATTTTATCTTGGCCGAGTTGTCCCTCTTTTGTCCGGTGTCACCGCATCTCATGAGAGCAGGACACTCATGGCATATTATTGGGACACGATTGAAGAATGTGTTCCACCCGCGCGCATACTGGAGACAATGAAAGCCGTAGGGTTTGACAAGGTGCGTAAACAGACATCCTTTGGCGTGTTCCATGCCTATATGGCTGAACGCCGACAATAACACCGTCCCTGACTGACACAGAATATCCACACAATATTTTATTTATAAATAGACTGTATCAGCGAGTTTTAAATATCAGGAAAAAATCTTCCCCAACTCTCATTTTTGGAAAAACCTACCGATATTCAATTCCAGAACCCCATATTACGCCGCACCGGATGGTAAACAGACACCATTGAATTCACGGCGAGGATGATCTTGCTGGTCCCGTAAAAATCTTAGAGCCTCTTCGCATGCAGCTTTGGTATAGAAAGATGCTGTCGTTATCGCATCTCCATTATCCGGACCACGCTGTACCAACAGCACCCATAATGGACGGGCGGAATGCCCATTTTCCGCCCCCGACGCCTCTGTTGCAGCTTGAGCACTGGCCACAATAGGAGCGCATGCAAAAGCCACAGCAACACAGCCTAAAATATAGCGGGAAACCTGAAAAATTCCATGTCGCATTTATAAAACCCCACAATAACAATGAACGATAACCACTGGAATATCATGACAACAATACAAAACTACGTCAAAAAATCATAAATTATTCCATATTTATTTCATGAGATCCAAAACAATGTGATGATTCGAAAAAATTTCCCTGCTCTGCATGCCAGAAAAGCATTATGCGATCCACCACAGAAAATCCCTTTTGATGCAACACAAGAACCTGCACAATAAAGAATTATCTATATTGTAATTTCATATTTTTAAATATTACTATATATTCCACTCCAATCTAAATCTACTTTTTAAAAGAAAAATATTTATGTCCAATAAAACTGGGAATAACAGGGGACAGAACCCCTATAAAATGAGCCACATCTTCTGGATGCCATGTGAACCTGATGGCAGGAAAAATCTCAAAAGCCAGCACCATGGTCGTGGTCCATACAATAAGCAGTGCTACCAGATTGACAAGCGCAAAGCGCCACAACTCTGATGCGATACCACGATCAGTCGGTGTAAATACAAAAATACGAGCCAGAATATACGCTGTTAACATACCAATAAAGTAAGCCAGCATGACAGACCAGCCAAAGGGCACAAAGTCGTTCAATAGATACCGGCTGCCGATGTTCATGGCTGCTGCTATACCACCTGTCATCAAAAACCGTACAAAAAGCATCAGACTACTCTTCTTATGATCCCATCAGCCTATCATGCGCGCAGTCGCGTATTGAGTATACTTCAGCTGTGTTTATGATGTACTGTCATGCATATGAACAAGCAGACGGTAAACCTCTTTGTGTCGCATGTTTGGGGCTAAAGCCTATCCACCATTGTTTTTGCAAAGCGGATACTCTCGGAAATACCACGATCTTCTGGGTAATAATAACAGGTGTCCGCCACCATCAACCCTTTTATCGGGGTCTGCACAGGTGGAATTTTGCTCGAAAACCCCGGTTCACAGACAGGCTGAGCATAAAAAAGCCTGCCAACATGGGACGCAAGCAAGTCTTCACGTTTTATCGCAGGGTTGATAGCACTGATATAACCCATTGCCTCATTGATAAAATCATCATCTGGCAGGCTAAATTTTGGATGAGTCTGTGGCATGTAATACGGCACATACACCACGGTATCAGCAACATTCCGCAGGTTGGAAAACTCAACCAGACCGGGAATGTCGATCCGCTGGTCGTTGATATTCAGCCAGAAATGTTTGGTAACGGGTTTTTTAAGCTTGAGCAGAACACAAACAACACCAATATTGCGTATGGCATCATAAGCTTTTTTCGAAGCTTCAGGCAGGGCTGGCACCATGGTTGACACCAGAGGGGTCGGCACGGTTGAAATAACATGTTCGTATGCAACCGTATCGGTTCGGCTCCGTATGGCCCGGACGCAGCCTCCCTCGCTAACAACCTCTTCCACTGCATCATTCAGGCGGACTATGCCGCCCATTGCCTTAATCGCATCCACAAGAGCAGTAACCAGAGTTTGCGAACCACCCTCTATCGCACCCAACTGTTCATGGAAGATTGATGTCCGGGACGTGCCAATACGCTTGATGCGTGTTGCCATCCATGCTGCAGAAACATTATCGGCATATTCAAAAAACTTCAGGTCTAGCAGGCGCTTCCACAAAACATTATACGTTTTGTGCCCACCCCACCGGATAAACCAGTCTTTGGCATTCACGCTGTCCAAATTATCAAAACGCTTACGTTTTGTTTGCAGGAAAGCCTGCAAGCCGTATCCCAGTTTTCCGCGCAGGGAAAGCAGCGGGAATGCCAGCAGGGCAAGCGGGTCTCCCCAACGGTAATGTTTCCCAGCGATATAATACCCCATGGAAGTACGCCGCCAGATAACCCGATCACCTATGCCCAGTTCCGCCATCAAGGCAAACAGTGGATGATCCGCCTTGCAAACAAAATGGTAGAAGCGTTCAATAGACAGCCCATCAAAATCAAAATGAGCAGCCATGCCCCCGGCAACCGTATCACTCTCGTAAATGGTTACGTCATGGCCTGCTTTAAGCGCATAATAGGCGGCAGCAAGGCCCATGGAGCCAGCCCCAATGACTGCAACTTTGGCCATTCTTCAAAATTCCAGTTTAACATTCGCGTAGATGGGGTCCTGAAAAGTCTCTTTCAGTGCATCCGCAAGCGTGTGCGGCGTAACCCCAAAAATACTGGGCCAGTCAATAATGTCGAATTCATCGGGGGTTACCAGCGCCTTGAGCTGCTGAGTAGTAAACGGGGGATTTTTATCCACCAGAGCGTAAGTTGCCATCAGCGCATAAAACACACCATACGGAATGCGCAGGATTGCAGCTTTTGCACCAGATGCTTTTTTTACCGCGCGGATCAGGTCGATATAGTAAACCTTCTCGCGGCCTGAAATATCATAAATCGTGTTAGGGCGCGGAGTGTCCGCTGCGGATATAATGATATTGCAAAAATCACCCGCATAAAGCGGCTGGCGCATATACTTGCCATTACCCGGGATAGGAAAAATGGGCGATTTGTGCATAAAGCGCGCCAACCAGCCCAGATGTTTGCGGTCAAACCAGCCATACATCAGTGTCGGCCGCAGCACACAGGCCGGAATACCACTCTGCAGCACCAGTTTTTCCTGTGCTTTTTTGGTCTCAGTATAAAAATCGCAGGCCTGAGAGTTCACAACAGAGGACGACATATGCACCAGATAAGGAATGCCCGCGCGTTTTGCCGCGTCCAGCACATTCCTTGTTGCGGTAATGTTGTTATCTATAAAAGGCTGTTCGGTCAGCGCACCAATCTGGGCATGATTGAGGATAAGCGTGCCCCCACCCTCAAAAGCATGTTCCCATCCGCCGGGCTGGGCCAGATCCGCCTCGATAACCTCTATCTCCGGGTTCAGGCGCCTGAGGGTTTGAACATTGGCCGGATGCTTGTCTATACCAACGATCTCCAGCCCCTTTCTATCCTTGAGCCGGGTAATAAGGTTCTGGCCGACAAGACCGGCAGCACCAGTAATGATAATACGCTTTGATGAGGTCATGGGTCTGCTACTGTCTTACAGTTTGGTCTTGTGAAAAATACGTGCAGGAACATTGCACACGACCGCCATAATAAGGCGCCAGAAACCGGGTAAATACACGACCGGCATGTCGGGTTTTTGTGCAATGGCCACCAGTTTTTCCGCTACATCCGCAGGTTTGGCCCACAACAGACCCTTTTTGCGGATATGGGCTGTCATGGGGGTGTCTACAAAACCGAGCTTGGCCACAACCGCATGCGCTCCCTTGGGAGCCAGCCGATGGGCGATCCCTTCAACCAGCACGGTCAGGCCCGCCTTTGCGGCACCATAGATATAGTTTGACTGCCGCCCACGGTCGCCTGCAACGGAACTAATGGCAACAAGCACGCCTTTTTTCTGCCGTTCCAGCTGATTGGCTACAGCCAGACACCATTCGGCAGCACTGGAAAAATTAACACGCAGAGTGCGGGCAGCCGCTGCAATATTGTGTTCTTCGTGCCGTTGGTCTCCTAACTGGCCGTAAAAAACAAACACCGCATCCACATGCCCACCAAGTGCGACCATCATCTCCTCAAAGCTGGCGGCCGGGTCGGGTATTTGTGCCAGGTCCATCGTGCGCGTGTCACACCGCAGCGCACCCCGGGCTTTCATATCCTCAGCCAGTTGTTCCAGCCGTTCGCCATTACGTGCCACCAGAACCAACTGGGCGCCATTGCTGGCGTAACGGCGGGCCGTGGCCTCGGCTATGGCCGAAAGCGCCCCAAGGATAATAATCTTCTGGCCCATCAATACGACACCCTTCTCCAGAAATCCGAGCTGATTGCCGGATCCTTCAAGCTTTTCAGGCGCCCCCAGTCCTTATACCCAGACTGGAACATCGCCGCGGGCATGCGCCCATCCTTGGCGGTGTATAATCGACCACCAGTCTCCGCCACAATCCGGTCAAGCCGGGACATAAGATGGAGTGTCTCTGCCCCCCTATTGGCAAAGTCAAGAGCCAGTGTCGCACCTTCCATGGGAAACGAAATATCGCCACCGGCACTCTTTGCGCCAAAGGTTTTTAACACGGCAAGGAAGGACCCCGCCCCAGATGCGGCAATAACGCGCACAAGGGCCTCAATTCCGTCCTGTGCATGCGCCTGAGGAATAACACACTGATACTGGTACAGCCCTGCAGGGCCGTACATCCGGTTCCAGTTCCGCAGAGCATCAAGGGGGTAGAAAAAGGGCGCGTAATGCGTTTTCTGCCAGCGGGGACTGCGCTGCTGCAGGTGGTTATACAGCGTGTTAAACAGCCGGATTGTTGTGCCATTCAACGTATGGGCAGGCAGGTCGCATGGCACGCCCAGACCGCCTTTGCTCTGATGTGGCGTTAGTACGCCATCCTCACACCAGTTAGCCCGCTGGAAAATACCACGCCCCAGTGCCTGACCACCATTGGCACAATCAATCCAGGAAACCGTATGTTCAAACCCATCTGTGCTCTCACTCGCGATGGAGAAGAACTCTGCAATATTGCCGTAAGGAATACGCTCAACATCAAGAAATGCACTTTTGATGGGAGTCAGCGCGATTTCAACATCAGAGATAATACCAGTCAGGCCCAACCCGCCAAGGGTTGCATGGAACAACGGCTGGCCGGGATACAGGCGCTGGGGAGGGGCATCGCTGCGGAGCAGTGTCAGGCTACGAACCGCGCAGCCTATACTGCCCGCACGATGGTGGTTCTTGCCATGCACGTCATTGGCGACAGCCCCCCCAAGGGTTACAAACCGCGTGCCCGGCGTGGTTGGTAAAAACCAGCCCCGCGGAACCACGGCACGCAAAATCTCATCAAGTGTGGCCCCGGCCTCGCACCGGAGCAGTCCCGTAGTCTCATCAAAGGCAATCAGGCGGTCAAGGCCGGTCATGTCTATGAGCGTATTACCGGCATTGATAACAGAATCACCGTAGGAACGGCGCATACCAACTGCAAGAAGAGATCCTGCGCCATGGCCTGCTTGCAGGCACGCAGGCAATTCATCACGATAGGCCGGTGTGATGACCTGATGAGGCACACGCACGATACGCCCCCACGACGTATAATCCAGTCGGGTTCTGGACTGTGTCATATCATGGACAATACGAAGGTAAAGCAGATCACAAGCCCGAGCAGGAGGCTTATGCGGTCATGAATGGCAAAGGAAATCGGGTCATCATCCAGTTCACCCCGGTGGCTGAGAAGCCAGATACGAGATGACCACATCATGACCAGAATGACCGGAGCCCACAACCATTGCGGATGATTGTAAAAGGGCCGGGAATAAATGTCAGAGGCAACATACAGGCTGAGCACCAACACAGCGACAAGGTTTGTGCCAACCCCAAGTGTGAGTGTTAGCGGTGCATCGGTCGTTCGGTAGCCCCGGCCCTTGATCTCCACCCCAGCACCGGGCCGATTGGCAGCCTTTGTAATTTCAACATGGCGTTTGGCCATGGCCAGGGCAAAAAAGAAAAAGAAGGAAAACATCAACAGCCAGTGGGACAAAGGCTGTGCTGCAAGACAAACCCCAATGATAATACGCAATGTGTACAGCCCACCCAGTATAAAAACATCAATCATGGGCAAACACTTAAAAACAAGAGAATAAGACAGCGTACCAATCAGATAGACCAAAAGCCACCATGTTGCCGGGAGCGACTGCGTTGCCATAAAAAAGAAGCCAAGCAGAATAAGCACAAGCGCCACGCAAAATGCCTGCCCCGCATCAATGGTGCCCCTAGCAATGGGGCGCGCATTTTTTGTCTGGTGGGAGCGGTCTGCTGCAATATCGCTGATATCGTTCATGACATAGGTGCCAGACGCCACCAACCCCATGGCAACAAACCCAACCGCTACGGCAAGGAGTGCATGAAGTTGAAAAAATGCCTGCCCTAGAATGAGCGGCACAAGCAGCAGGATATTTTTGCTCCATTGATGGATACGCAGGAGCTTAAGCCAGTCGCGTAAGCCTGCAGGTGGGCGGTCAATTTCATACTCCACGGGGCAGCCAAGCTTGTTGAATGCCGCACGGGTGGACGGACTGACCCCTACCAGCACGGCACTGCTGGCTTTTTTCCATATACTCAGGTCGGCCGGACTATCCCCCGCGTATGAAAACCCTTCTGGGAACCTTTGTTCCAGATAGGCAAGCTTGTGCCTGCCTTTAAGGTTTACCGGGGGAGTGGAGCCGGTAGCTGAGTCAAAAATACCCACATTCCGGGCAACAAGATCAGCCGTAATCTGGTCAGATGCGGTCACCAAATGGAGCGCCCGCCCTGCCCGTTTCTGCTCCTGAAGGTATGCGACAAGGTCACGATTATACAGGAGCGAGTCCGGGTCTATCGCTGTTCCCTGCAAAATAGCGCGTTTGAAGGAGGCGCGCCCGGCGCGCAACATGGCTAGCGCCTTGACCGCGCGCCATGGAGAACGAAAGGCAGCACCCAAAAAGTGTTCTACCAAGGTGTCGGTTACAAGTAACGTCCGGTCCAGATCAACAGCCAATGGAGTTGTGGCAGGGTCCCGATTATGCTGTTCCACCATCTGCGCTGTTATCATCCTTAGTCACTAGGCTGTGGTGGTCCACCTACGCACTGCGCTCTCCAACAGTCAACCGGACACAAACTTTTGGCCCCAAAATATTAGACTTAAACCCCGTCAGGGACTCACAAGGATGCACATCACACATGTAAAACACGACTATCCAGCCCCACTCTCCATCACAGTGGACCGATAGGGCGTGAAAGGATTTTTAAGGCTGGATAACCCGCAGATAAGTTTTATTCAGGACTACGCACAGCGGATCGACGTCGTAGAGGCCATGACCCACATCGCTGTGGGCCACATCATGCTACGCCGAAATACTTATTGATTAGTGCTCTGAAACGCGTTCAGAACCACTCTTTCTTATTAACAACGTAAATCTGGTTAAAATCCTGATCCGATTTTGTAATATAGATAATACCTTCAATAAAGGCGATCAGGTAGACAAATGCGCTAGGTATCCCCAAAAATAGAAACCCTGAAAGGGTTATAAAAAGCATAATCAACCCTTGCTTGGTGTAACCAAGGTAAAACTTATGCAGACCAAGACCACCAAAAAGAATAGCCAGAAGCCCAGCTACAATTTTGGACTTATCGCCAGATGCCCCAAGATCAATATTGATACCAGATGAACTTGGCGGCGTGATCATAAATACTGAAACAGCTTCATTATTCTGCACATCAAAATCAACAATGACACCCTTCCTCAGGGCATTAAAGTCAGATTTGACGCTCACGCCTTTAAAGGAATAGCGATTATTATCATCCCCACTAATCAAGCCTTCGCCATTACGGGGATCGTAGTCTAAAACAGTACCGCGCATTTTATTCTCCTGTAAATAAAATTTCCCTACTCTAAAAAAGTTTCAAAATATATAAAAAAAATTATCTCACTCAGAATTTAATCTACAAGACTTATTTTCCAAAACAGACGGTGAATTTTACTGCAAAATACAGTTACGTTAATACACCCCTAGGCCACACTAAACACATATGGCGACAAACTCTCCTCTCTCAAAAGTGAAGTCTTGCCCCTGACGGTTTCGTGCTCAGGGGCCCACTTAAATATTCATAAAACTTATAAGTTGGTCTTGATTATTATCTGGTTATTACAAAATTTCTTTCTCTTAAAATCCACACCACCCCTTTAAAAGGCAGCGACACAACCATCACTCCTCGGATCAGACGCACCTTCCAGAACGCCGTTATTATGCCGAACAATGGCTCCTGCATGGCCCATCATGGAAGAAAAAGGAGCAACCTGCTCTACAACATGGCCTGCATTCTGGAGCTCCTGAATAACAGTTTGCGAGAAATTACTTTCTATTTTCAGCGAAGCACTTTCTTCTCCCCATGTGCGGCCCAGAAGCCAGCGTGGTGATGTAACGGCTTGTTGCAGGCCGACACCATAACGGGCATAGCGCGAGAAGATGGCTGCCTGTGTTTGTGGTTGCCCCTCTCCCCCCATAGTGCCGTAGACCATGGTGCGACCATCTTCAAAACGTGCAAGGGCGGGGTTAAGGGTATGGAAAGGCTTGCGGCCGGGTTTGAGCGCATTCCAACCTGTTTGTGCAAGCTGGAAACAAGACCCTCTATTTTGCCAGATAATACCCGTCTGAGGTAAAAACACACCAGAGCCAAATTCAAAATACAGGCTTTGAATCATGCTCACAGCAACACCGGAGGAATCAATAGCCCCCATCCATGTGGTGTCCCCCTGCTGGGAGGGTTCGGGCCACGGCATGGCTTTGTGCCTGTCTATGCTCTGGGCAAGGCCTGCAATCTGCGCCGTGTCATCCAAAAAGGTCTGGGCACAGGCACTCATATAGGCAGGGTCGCCAACATGGGCATTACGGAACAGGAAGGCTTTTTTTGTGGCCTCAACTAACCCGTGCACATGGGAAAAACTCTCAGCTTCCATGGCAGGCAACAGGTCAAAAAGCTTAAGAATAGCCAAAGACGCCACACCTTGTGTGGGCGGGGGAGTATTGTAGAGCGTACTGCCACGAATGGAGGCATGCAAAGGCACTGCAAGGCCTGCACTGTGGCGGACAAAATCCTCATAACCAAGAGGGCTGCCAATTCTGGCAAGGTCGGCGCACATGGCCCGCGCTATGGAGCCAGTATAAAAGCTGGCCAACCCATCTTTCACCAAGGTCCGAAACGTGCTGGCCAATGCTGGATTGCGGCGGATTTCACCATGGGCAACCAGAGCATCTGCCCCTGCGTAAGCCTCCATAAAGGCACTATTTAATGCCAGTTCCGCCCGCTTTTCGCGCAGGAGTGCTGCTTCACTATCCGTTACGGCATAACCACATTCCGCGTAATAGGTGGCGTCATGCAACAGGTCCTGTAATGGCAGGTTGGGTTGAATGCCAGCACTCTGCCGCAAGGCCTCCTGCCAGCCCGAAACCGCCCCGGCCATGCTATTGGCAGCAAGTCCACCACGCCATGGTATGCTGCTGTGGCCTGCCTTTGTGTACAACGAAAGCGAAGCATTTTCCGCCGCAGCCCCGCAGGCATCTATCACGCAGGTCCGCCCATCCGGGTAGGAGATAAGCCAGAAGGCATCTCCCCCCAGACCCGTCATATGCGGATAAACAGCCGATAATGTTGCTGCTGTCGCTACAACAGCCTCGAGGGCTGTGCCCCCTTTTTTAAGAACATCAAGCCCAGACTGGCTTGCCAGATGGTGTGGAGACGTAACCATACCACGCGTTGCATGAAATGTGTGGAGCATCAGACGTCCGCCAGATGTTTATTGTGATAATGCCGAGCTATGAGCGTGCAGAGGAAAAGCTGGATCTGATGGTAAAGAATAAGGGGGAGAATAACAAAACCAGCGATAGAGGCAGGAAAGAGCACATTTGCCATAGGCACGCCCGATGCGAGAGATTTTTTTGAACCGCAAAGAATGAGAGATACCTCATCCCGCGAGGAAAACCCGGATATTTTTCCTACACACAGGGTTATCAAAAGAACTGAAAGCAACAAACCCGTATCGACCACAACCAAAGCCCCGATATGACGTGGCGAGAGTTGCAACCATATTCCCTCCACCACAGCATGGCTAAATGCTGTGTAAACAACAAGGATGATAGATGATCTGTCTGTTATGGAGATAATTTTCTTGTTGCGATGGGCCCATTTATACAAAACAGGTTGAAGAAGTTGCCCCGCCACAAATGGTAGTAAAAGCTGCACAGCAATACTGATAACCGCATGAGCGGACCATACACCATGAGTATGCAAAACAAGGGAGACAAGAAGCGGCGTTATAAAAATACCCACAAGGTTGGAAAGGGTAGCAGCACAAATGGATGCGGCAACATTACCATTGGCAAGAGAGGTAAGGGCAATGGAAGATTGTACGGTAGAGGGCAAACAGCACAAAAAAAGTACACCCAGCCATATGTTGTTTTCCATAAGACCGGGCGCCATAGCGTGCAAAACCAGACCTAATACTGGAAACAAACCAAATGTGCAGATAAGAACCAACCCCTGCAACTTCCAGTTACGCATATTGTCCAATATGGCGCGCCGTTCGAGTTTAATGCCTTGCATAAAAAACATGACCATGATGCAGGCATCCGTCACGTATTCTAACACTGTGGTGGCCAAGCCCTGACAGGGCAACAATGTTGCCAGCAGGACGGCACCAATAAGAGCCATTAAAAAAGGATCAAGCTTACGCATGCGGGTTGCCCTGCATAAAACGGCGGCGCATGGGGCGCAGAACAACAAATGCCAGCAGGGCTGTCAGCAGGTCCCCCCCTATGGCCAAGGCAAAAACCGGATGCCAGTTCCCACTGGCCTGATGGAGCCATGCAGCAAGCGGGCCACCAAATATAGCCCCAACACCTTGCGCCATATACAGCAATCCATAATTGCGCGATGCATCGCGGGTGCCAAATGTATCCGTTAAGGTGGCGGGAAAAAGGGAGAAAATTTCACCCCATCCCAAGAACACAACGCCAGACAACAGCACAAAGGCAACAGGGTGGTTAGCCAGCGCAAGCCAGCAGGTTAGGGCTATGGCTTCTAATGTAAACGCGAAAGCCATAGTCTGCTCACGCCCCAACCGATCAGAAATCCAGCCAAACAATGGCCGGGTCACGCCATTTGCAATGCGGTCCAGTGTCATGGCAAGGGGGAGTGCGGCCAGCCCAAGAATGCTCAGGTGAGCCACCCCAAAATCTGCTGCAATCTGGGCCAACTGGGACGTAACCATAAGACCAGAAGTGGCCATGGTCGCCATCATAAAAAACATCAGCCAGAACAGAGGAGTTTTTACAACATATGATGTTGTATATCCCGATCCCTCTGTAGCAGACGCGGTTTGTGTAGCCTGAGGTGTTTTAAGGAAAAAAGCCGCAGCAATACCGGCAATGGTCATAACAAGGCCAAACACGGACATGGTGTTGCGCCACCCCGATGCCGCCAGAAGGTGCGAAATGGGGAAGGTCGTAACCATGGCACCCATGCCATAACCTGCCGCCGCCGCCCCAGCCGCCATGCCACGGTTTTTGGGAAACCACTGCATAAGCAAGGAAACAACACCCACGTAGACAATGCCAGTTCCAACACCCCCCAGTCCACCATAGGTCAGGTATAGCATACCCAGACTATGCACCTGTGCAGTAACAACCCAACTGGATCCGGTAATGGCAATACCAACCATGATCAGATTGCGAGGGGAGATGTGCTTGGCAATCCACCCCTGAATGGGAGAAAAAAGTGTTTGCAGCACAATAAGAAGGGAAAAAGTAACCTGCAACGCCGCAGCACTGGCGTTGAAGTCCACTTTGAGGACCGGGGTAAACAGGGTCCAAACATATTGTGGTGAGGATATTGCCCCCATACACAAAAGGCCCGCAATCATCTGTTGCCATTTTACTGCAATCATCTGCTTTTATCCTTGATAAGAGGGTGCGCTGGAGCAGTCCGTGTTTTTAGCTACGTGTGCGGTGCAAAGTGGGAAGGCCAAAGGCCGGGCTAAACTGGATGTTAAGCATCGCACCCGCCTGCACTGCGGTATTGAGGTTAGGGATAATGCTTTTGCGACCCAGTTGGTCAGGGTTCCAGATGTATTCAAAATAAGGAGTAAACATGACACCGGGCGCAATATTCAGCCCATAGTTGACTTCTGCCATGGTTTCCTGCTTGGCCCAGCGTCCTGTATGGCCTTGCGCGCTGATCGTGTCATTCATGCCCTGAACAAAACGGTGGTCCCAGATAAAAGTCTGGCCAACCAGACCAACATAGTCACGCGGGCGGGAGGCAAATGGCCCCCAGTCTAACAGACCGGCGACAAAACCATCCCGGATTGTGGCATCGCCTGAGGTCATAAGGTTAGCAGCACCAAACAGGATCAGGCCGCGTGTTCCCTGTTTTTCTGGTTTCCATACCATTTGCTGTGCCTGCAAATAAAGCTGCGTGCGGCCACGGCGGTTCATGGCTGTACCACCATACAACGGGCGGGACTGACCACGGTTATTGTACAGTGGGTCCGCATAACTGGCTGTGTCGTAGACAAACCCCAAGGCGTAAGCACGGGGGTAGCGGTCATTGGTAAAATTGGTGCGGTACCCGACTTCGGTCGGGATGTATTCACCCTGTGCTTTGTCAAAACCCCAGTCCGGGCCGGGCCAGCTGTTATGGCTACCGGTTTTCAG
Organism: Acetobacter sp.; assembly: GCA_047719095.1. Lineage (GTDB taxonomy): Bacteria > Pseudomonadota > Alphaproteobacteria > Acetobacterales > Acetobacteraceae > Acetobacter. The sequence goes on along the minus strand of JBDNSL010000004.1, from coordinate 29,563 downwards.
CCACGGTTCAGCCTCCCATATACCCGTTTTGATATAGGTTTTTTCCGTAGGTTTATAAAGGAACCGCGCACCCCATGATGAGGTAACAAAGGACGGCATGGAGCCATTGACGGTCAGCGTTGTTGGCACGGAACACAGGAAAGATGGGAACATGCAATACAGGTCCGAGCCATCAAATTCGCCCCCTTTTGGCATGGAGCGACCGGCCAGAATAAACAGGCGGTTATTGAACAGCGCCTGATCCCATGTAAATTCCCTGACCTGAAACCCGTTATGGTTGCCGTAATAGGAGACAAAGCCCCAATTAGAGCCTGTCATACCACCGGCGCGGCCATTCCCTGCGACATCATCAGCCAAAAAATGAATTTTAGCTCCCGGAATATGCGCAATACGCTGCATATCCAGATCCAGACCAATACCTGCAAAGTTATTGAAAAAGGAGCCATGCTTGATGCCCCCCGCAGGCACGCCCGAATATTCGGAAACGCTCCAACCGGTAATATAAACACCGTTGCGCGCCAGATATTTGCCCGCAGACATAACCGGCTTGGTGTGCAGGGAAAACAGGTAGGGCTGCGGGGTGGTGGAACTTGCACTATTGGCCGATGGCGCCGATGGCACACCCGCAGGTGTATTTATAGCTGGCACATAGGCTGGCACAGAAGGGTCGGTCATTGAACGTGCCAGCACATCGTCCAGCCGCTTGCCATGCACAACCACGTTGGGAAGGGATGCATCCTTACCTGCGGACAGGGGGGCCGCAAATGCTGGCAGGGTAGCCAGCAGAGCCGCTGCGCACATAGTTGATACGGATACGGAACGTTTTACCTTGGAGAAATATTTCGTCATGACAGAGCCTGTCTTCAAAAGCTGATATCAGGAAGGAAAAGCGTCTTTCGTTTCTTCTATCAGCATGTTTTCAAGGGAGCTGAATTCATGTCTGTTATTCAGCGCTACAAAACCGACAGGCGGCGGTTCGGGTAAGTCTGGCATGATAATGGGCGAAGCAAGAGCGCTACGCTGTAGAAAACCGGGTTGTAGCGTGCAGCCATAACCCGCCTTAACAGCCCCCAGAAGGGCGCTCAGGCTATCGCTACAAAATGCAATATGCCAGCTGATATGGTGGCGGTTGAGCGTTTCCAGCGCAATCCGGCGTGTAACACTGCCTTCTGGAAAAACAACGAGTGGTATGGACTGTTTTTTGTGCAAAGTCTCTTCGGGGTGCATGTACCATTTCAGTTTCTCCTGCCACAGAAGATTGCCGTGTGTCTCGTTAGGACCCTGCATACCAAACATAAGATCAATATCCCCACTCCCCAGACGGGTGCGTAATGTATGGCTTAACCCTGTGGTCAGGCTGATCTGTGTCTGTGTATGCTGGTTACGAAAATTCCTTAAAACTAGAGGAAATTCAGAAAGAACCAAATCTTCTGTTAGTCCTATTCTAATGTGACTTTGCGTATTTAAATGTGATGAAAGCTGAAAAATTCTGTCATGAGCCTGCAATGTTTCCTGTGCAAGCCTGATAAGGGTATGCCCCGATGGGGTTAGCTCCACCACCTTGGTCGAGCGGGTAAGCAGGACGATCCCAAGTGCTTCTTCCAGACGATGAATGTGCAGACTGATCGTAGACTGACTAACCCCACGCAGATGAGCTGCCGAAGTAAAGTGAAGGGTTTCAGCCACGGCCAGAAAGGACCTTAGATGGTGAAGGTCTAGATTGTATTTATCGAGCATCTAGATGATACGCCTAATGGAATCGCTATATCCAATCAATGCGATATGGGAACAAACTCGTCAAGGAAAATGATTTTTATGTCGCAACAATATTGATGGAATAATTTATTTTATGTAATGATTTTCTATGTATCCTGTATTGATTCCCGTTATTTATGCCACAACGAAACCATATCAAAATCCGTTGTTTAGTTTATCAATACAACCCAAATCAGTATTATCTGTCTGTAATTTTTCATCTGCAATACCAAGACACATTCCAGAATTTCTGACGTGTATTCAATGTACATGCCAAACACTCATCAGAACGCCATGCTTACGTCACCTTACCGATGCACTGGCGTGGTCCAACGGGTAGAATATTCTGATAACGCATTATGGGTTGCCGAACCCTTCCCCCTCAAACCAACGGGGGGAATACGCCCTTGTTGTTCAATAAACCCTCAGAGCATATTGCATGGGACTTCTTGCCCATAAAAATTAAAAACCGCGCATAAAAATTTTGACTCCGAAACGATATGATACAATAATGAAAACATCACTCGGTAGGGGCCAACGAAGGCAGCCTGTTCATAGAATAGTAATGATATCTACGATTGAAAACCAATGATGGTTTTCCTGCCCATAATGGGCGCGCCATTTTCCAACATATGGCGCTGGGTATTAGTATTATGGATAAAGGTTTTCTCAAGGCGGGTAATCCGCGAACTCTACTTGCAGCTTTTCTCTATTTTGATGTGTCTTTTATGGTCTGGGTTCTTCTCGGGCCATTAGGCATTGCCATATCACACGACCTACACCTGAACGCCGGGCAAAAGGGACTTCTGGTGGCCATGCCTGTATTGGCAGGGGCATTGTTGCGGGTTGTTGCCGGAGCACTGGTTGACCATTACGGCCCCCGCCGCGTTGCCATAGGCATGCAGGCGCTGGTTATTGCTGGTCTTGCGGTCACATGGGTTGTGGCCCCACACACCTATTATGGGCTTTTCCCGGTTGCGCTCATTCTTGGGGTGGCTGGAGCCTCTTTTGCTGTTGCCCTGCCTTTGGCATCTGGCTGGTACCCACCCCAGTATCAAGGCACAGCACTAGGTATTGCGGGGGCAGGTAATTCGGGCACGGCTCTTGCCTCCCTGTTTGCTCCTGGGCTTGCAGCACTTTATGGCTGGAACAATGTGTTCGGGCTGGCCACGGTGCCGCTTGTTCTTGTGCTGTGTGCCTTTATCTACCTTGCCAAAGAGCCACCACGCCGCCCGAGTGCTGGCCTTGTGGCATGGCTGCCTGTGTTAAAAAAAGCCGATTGCTGGGCGTTAATGTTCTTTTACGGCGTAACATTTGGCGGTTTTGTGGGGCTTGCCTCATTCCTGACCATTTACTTTAACGACCAGTATGGACTGCCTCCCGCACTGGCTGGAAGCTGCACCGCACTGGTTGTTTTTGCCGGGTCTTTTGTCCGCCCTGTAGGAGGTGCCTTTGCCGACCGTGTTGGGGGGGAGCGGGCACTGTTTATACTCTACGGTGCTGCTGCCATTATTTTTGGCCTGATCGGTTTGGGCCTGCCCACAATCTGGCTGGCATTTCCCGCTTTTTTTCTGGGCATGCTGGTGCTGGGTCTGGGCAATGGGGCTGTGTTCCAGCTTGTGCCTACGCGTTTTCCACAACAGGTGGGCATACTGACCGGACTGGTCGGGATGAGCGGCGGGGTTGGCGGGTTTTATCTGGCGTCCTCTTTGGGGGCCGCGCGGCAGGCAACTGGGTCTTATAATCTGGGTTTTGCGGCCTTTGCTGGCATTGCGCTACTCGCCCTTGTGTGTGTGTCCATCTGCCGCAGACGCTGGAACAAGCCTGCCAGCACACAAGATTCTGGCACGACCGAATTTTCCGCAATTTCCTGATATTCTTTTTAGCCACGGATTATAAACACGTGACCTTGCACAAAACCTGCGCACGCCCTAAATGCGCCCCCCTGTATGCCCGGCCCTTCTCGGTTAATGCGGCAATGCTGCTGGGGGTTGTCAGCATGCACCCGGCTTTTGCCCAGACAGCCAGTTCTCAGGCTCCAGCCGCCTCCCAGACCGCAAGCCAGACCATTCTGGCTGTGGAGAAGAAAAACATTGGCAAACCCGAAAAAGCGACAAACCGACCAGCACATACATCGGATTGGGGCGTATTTAATGCGGGAAAGCAGGCAGCAAGTGGCTTTGGAACGATGGCAGGTTTTGGGCAGGTCCGCTGGGCGGAAGACTGGAGCGACCTTGCCGGGGCATCTCCTGCAAAAAGAAATAAGGACTGGTTAAACCGCCTTAAATATATCCGGCTGAACAATACAGGCAGTATCTGGCTCTCTTTGAGTGGTGAGGAGCGGCTACGCTACATTTTTGAAAACCAGCCCATGATGGGCACCGCAGGCAAAACCAATTCCAGCCGCGTGCTGTTACGCAACATGTATGGCGCGGACCTGCACCTTGGTGAACACGTGCGAGCCTATGCCGAGTTTTTATGGGGCGTTGCCGGGGGTTCCAACTCCTACGGCTATCAGGCGGGCACGCAGCGCGAACGACTGGACCTTCAACAAGGGATTCTGGAAGTAAAGGGGCGGCTTCTTGGTGCTAAAATGGGGGTTATTGGTGGGCGACAGGTTTTTGTGGATGCCCCTGTTTCCATGCAGTCAGCCCGCGACCTGCCGAACGTGCAGCAGACATGGGATGGCGTAAGAGGGTACGCAGTGTGGAAGTCCTTCCGCGTTGATCTGTTTGATTTCATGCAGACCAACAAACAACCCATCGACGTCTTTGCCGATGGCACCAGTTATAATGCCCGTATGTATGGGGCCTATACGTCTACCGCGTTGCCATCTTTTTCCTTTATGGGACAGAAAAGCCAGATTTTTGCGGATGTTTTCTTTATTGGCTATCTGTTTAACGGAGCCAACGCGGCACTTCCTATGGCTCAGGTTGGTAAAACGGAAGCAGGATCAACCCGCCGTGACAATATAGGTGGCCGCCTGTGGGGAAATGCCGGACCATTCGATGTCAGCCTGACCGGAGTTTTTCAAGGAGGGGAATTTCGTCCGGCACAAAAAAATGTGCAAACACGCCCGGTCAGGGCATTTGCCGTTAACGGCAGCCTTAGCTGGACTGCAAAAAGCCTTCTGGGAAAACCCTCTTTTGGTGTGCAGGCCGATGTATTTTCTGGTGGCAATGATAAAAGCCAGAATGGCGCCGTTGGCACGTTTGCAACACCATACGTGGCACTCCCCTATTACAACGACGTCACTCTTGCCCTGACATCTCAAAACCTTGTGGGGGTTGGCCCCCTGATTACAGCCGCACCTTTGACCAATTTACGTTTGCGGCTCCATGTTCCCGCTTTCTGGCGCGAAAGCACGCAAGATGCCGTGTATGGCACAGGCAAGACCTATGCCTGGCGGGACAACCTGCATGGCGGGTTTGTTGGTGTTTCCCCCCAGACACAGATTGCATGGAGCTTTGCACCCCATTGGACATGGACGCATGATATTGCCGGTTTTGCATCCTCGCACGGCATGCGTGAAGCCGGAGCCAAAAGTGGCATGTTTTATATGCAGACCATGGAGTTCAAGTTCTGAACAACACGCAATCAATCCGATGATCGCCCGATGTCTGCGATATCTGGTTTCATATTGATTTTATTTCGTGTAAGGAACTATTCAGAAGCATTTCACAAAAGCTACCGTCAACGGCGGCGGTAACGGGCTAACGGCGAGTTGTTCAGGGGTCAATGGCGGCTCCTGTGCCCAAACTGGGCGCATGTATGCAGCAGCACACATGCAGGGACCGTTACAACATGGTGCAGCGCTTTTTCCATCTGATATTCCGGCACGCGCTTTTTCATACCCTGTGTAGGCTTTCCCTTGGGGTAAAACCGTATGCCTTCCGGCACGCCCCCACCCACATGGGCATTGGTTTTGCCACACCCCACCCCCAAATTGCGAGGAGTTCCTGAGCATGGCCAAAACCGGCAATATTGTTATCATCGGCAATGGCATGGTGGGGCACTATTGTGCCGAACAGTTGGTCATGCATGGTCTGCACGAACACCACGCCATTCATGTTTTTGGGGAAGAACTGCACGACGCCTATGACCGTGTGCATCTGACAGATTACATGACAGGCCAGGATGCGCTGGCTTTACGCCTGCACGCCGAAGATTTCCATGCAGCCCACGGCATAACATTGCATCGTGGCATGCGCGTGAGTGGCATAGATCGCCAGAACCACACTGTGCACAGCGCAGAAGGCAGCCTGCCTTACGCAACGCTCATTCTGGCCACAGGCTCCACCCCTTTTGTCCCCCCCGTTCCCGGCAATACAGGCACGGCAGGACTTGTGTACCGTAACCTCGAAGACCTGGACCTTATTCGCGCGGCAGCACAGGATGCACGGCACGGCACCGTTATTGGTGGCGGACTACTGGGGCTGGAAGCTGCCAACGCTTTGAGAATACTGGGGCTAAAAACCAGCGTTATTCAGCTAGGTGGCCACCTGATGCCCGCCCAATTGGATAAGGAAGGCGGAGACGCACTAAAGTGCCGCATAGAAGCGTTAGGCATTGATGTACGGACATCCCACGCCACCAGCAAGATTGTGCCGGGCGAGACCTGCCGCCATCGCCTGATTTTTGCGGATGGTACAACCCTTGAGACGGATATGGTGGTGTTTTCCGCAGGGATCCGTCCGCAGGACCATCTGGGCCGCGACTGTGGGCTGGAGGTGGCCGCGCGCGGCGGCCTCGTTATTGACCAGACCTGCCGCACCTCGGACCCTGCCATTTTTGCAATTGGGGAATGCGCATCATGGCAGGGGCAGGTTTTTGGTCTGGTAGCCCCGGGTTATGCCATGGCGCGCACGGTTGCATCTCTGCTGGCTGGGGAGGAAGCGGTTTTTACCGGTGCTGACATGTCCACCAAGCTTAAGTTGCAGGGCGTGGATGTTGGCTCCATCGGAGATGCATATGGCGCTACACCCGGCAGCAGAAGCTACAGGTTTATTGGGGAAGCTGACGGCACGTACAGACGCCTTGTGCTGTCCGCTGATGGTACTCAGGTGCTGGGCGCTGTGCTGGTGGGGGATAATTCCTATTACGACACCATTTTGCAGTATGTGCAAAACGCCATCAAACCTCCGGCTGACCCCGCAGCACTGATATTGCCGCGCGGAGAGGGAGCCGAGCTTCTGGGAGCGGACTCCCTGCCCGATACGGCCATGGTCTGCTCGTGCCATAATGTGACCAAAGGTGCGATCTGCTCCACAATAGACGCAGGATGCACCGATCTTGGCGCACTCAAGCAGGCCACAAAAGCCAGCACGGGTTGCGGTGGATGTGCCGCACTTTTGAAAAGTGTTTTTGAAACGGAACTCGAAAGCCGTGGCATTACGGTTGATCGTAGCCTATGCGAGCATTTTTCCCATACACGGCAGGAGCTGTATTCTCTGGTCCGGGTGCATGGTATTCAAACATTTGAAGAGCTGATGCAGCAGTACGGGCACGGCGGTCTGGGGTGCGATATCTGCAAGCCTGCGGTTGGCTCCATTCTTGCATCCGCATGGAACAAACCCATAACCGACCCGCTTTATATTCCTTTGCAGGACACAAACGATACGTTTATGGCCAATATGCAAAAAAACGGAACCTATTCTGTTGTACCCCGGATAGCCGGGGGGGAAATTACACCAGAAAAACTGATTGTTCTTGGTCAGGTTGCTCAAAAATACGCTCTTTACACCAAAATTACCGGTGGCCAGCGCATTGATCTGTTTGGAGCGCAACTCCATCAGTTACCCGATATCTGGGCCGAACTGCTGCAAGCCGGGTTTGAAACGGGTCAGGCCTATGGCAAATCCACACGCACGGTAAAGTCCTGTGTTGGCAGCACGTGGTGCCGTTATGGCGTGCAGGATAGTGTTGGCAAGGCACTCGACCTGGAAAATCGCTATAAAGGTTTACGCTCACCGCACAAACTCAAGTTTGCTGTCTCTGGTTGTACGCGCGAATGTGCGGAGGCCCAGAGCAAAGATGTTGGGGTAATTGCCACAGAAAACGGCTGGAATCTCTATGTCTGTGGCAATGGGGGCATGCGTCCGCGCCATGCGGAGTTGTTTGCGACTGATATCGATTCAACAACACTGATAAAATATATTGATCGTTTTCTCATGTTTTATATCCGCACAGCAGACAAGCTCCAGCGCACCTCCGTCTGGCGTGAAAATCTGGAAGGTGGACTGGATTATCTGAAAGACGTGATCATAAACGATAGTCTTGGCATTGGGGATGAGCTGGAACGCCAGATGCAGATGGTAGTTGACCGCTATCATTGCGAATGGCGAGATGCGCTAAATGACGCAGACAAACTCAAACGTTTTCGTACTTTTGTAAACGATAAACGACCAGACCCCAACATTCGCACCTTACCCGAGCGTGATCAGGTCAAACCTGCGACCAATCTGCCCGAAGATGTGACTTCTTTTGGTCCACACGAATGGACGGAACTCTGTTCGCAAAATGATCTGGTGCCAAAGTCTGGCGTGGTCGCATGGTATGAGGGTAGCCAGATTGCACTGTTTTATGTGCCACCGACACAGGCAGATCCCGCATGTGTGTACGCGCTGGATAACCACGACCCGTTTTCGCACGCCAATATTATTGGCCGGGGCCTGATGGGGGACCTTAAGGGCCAGCGTATTGTGGCCTCTCCGTTGTACAAACAGCATTTCCGTCTGGAAGATGGGCAGTGTCTTGAAGATGCCTCTGTCAGGTTACGCACGTGGGATGCACGCCTGAATGACGGCAAGGTACAGATCAGGGCACGGGCCAAGCAAGGCACGCCAGAACTGACAACCGCCTGAGCCGACAATGCCTCAAGACGAATTCCGCTCTGTCTGTCCTTATTGCGGCGTAGGGTGCGGTATTATTCTGGATGTAAAGGATGGAAAAATTGCAAAGGTGCGTGGGGATACCACGCACCCTGCCAATGCCGGTCGCCTTTGTACAAAAGGCAGTGCGTGCCATACACCACTATATGCCAAAGAACGTTTAAAAACGGCCTTTGTGCGCTCACAACGCAAGGAGGAGGCACAACCCGTATCTGTTGAACAGGCCATTAAAGACACAGCCCTGAAATTACGAGGCATTTTGGACACACATGGACCAGACGCCATTGCTTTTTATGTGTCTGGCCAAATGTCTCTGGAGGCGCAGTACCTCGCCAATAAACTGGCAAAAGGGTATATAAAAAGCCAATATATCGAATCAAACTCCCGTTTGTGTATGGCTGCGGCCGGTACGGGCTACAAGCTCTCGCTCGGCGCGGATGCCCCCCCCGGGAGCTATGAGGATATTGACTGCACCAATCTGTTTTTTGTTATCGGGTCCAATATGGCAGACTGCCACCCGATCCTGTTCCTGCGCCTGATGGACCGAAAACGGTCAGGTGCCAAGCTGATTGTTGTGGACCCACGCAAAACAGCAACGGCTGACAAAGCAGACCTGTACCTGCCCATTCGGCCGGGAACAGACCTTGCACTCCTTAATGGCATTTTACATATCCTTGTTAAAAACAATGATATTGACAAAACATTTATTGCACAGTCCACAAACGGGTGGGAGGAAATGCCAGATTTTCTTGCACAATACACCCCCCAGAATGTTGCAGACATAACCGGCCTGCCTGTTGCCGATATTCAAACCGCTGCACACTGGATAGCCCAAGCCAAAGACTGGATGAGCCTTTGGACCATGGGACTTAACCAGAGTGTTGCAGGTACATGGAACACCAACGCATTATGCAACCTGCACCTTGCCACCGGCACACTTTGCCGCCCCGGTTGCGGGCCTTTTTCCTTAACAGGCCAGCCAAATGCCATGGGCGGGCGCGAAATGGGCTATATGGGGCCGGGGCTACCGGGGCAACGCAGCGCGCTAGTGGCCGAAGACCGCGCATTTGTGGAAGCACAATGGAATCTTCCCCCTAACACCCTACGCACTGTGGGGGGGCAGGGCACCATTGCCATGTTCAGGGCTATGGAAGAGGGAGATATCAAGGCCTGCTGGATTATCTGCACCAACCCCGTGGCAACAGTTGCCAATCGCGGCCATGTCATACGTGCATTGGAAAAAGCGGATTACGTGGTTGTGCAGGATGCCTTTGCTGATAGTGAAACCGCAAAATTTGCCGATAGTCTGCTACCTGCGGCCTTATGGGCCGAAGCCGATGGTGTACAGGTCAATTCCGACCGGACCATGACTTTGGCGCAAAAGGCTGTCTCCCCCCCGGGGGAGGCACTGGCCGACTGGGAATGGATTGCCCGCATTGCCTGTGCCATGGGGTTTGCAGAAGGCTTTTCCTTCACGTGTGCTGCCGATGTGTTTGCTGAAGCCAGCCGTTTTACAAACCATAAAACCGGGTATGATTTTGCAGGCGTTACACATGCGCGCCTGCGCCATGGCCCCGTGCAGTGGCCCGCACCCGTAGGCGATACACACCCACGCCACCCCATTCGCTACCTGCCAGTTGGGCAGACCCTGCCGGTTTTCCCCACCCCCGATGGCCGTGCGGTTTTTTATGCGCGCCCATGGATGCGCCCCGAAGAATGGCCAGATGAGCAGTTCCCTTTTGTGCTCAACAGTGGTCGGCTGCAACACCAGTGGCACACCCTGACTAAAACCGGCCGTGTTGCCAGCCTTAATCGCCTCAACCCCGGCCCGTTCGTGGAGATTTCTCCAACCGATGCCCTCTCCCTCGGGCTGGACGTGGGCGACCATGTGCATATTACCTCCCGGCGTGGGCGCATTACCCTACCTGTCCAGATCAGTGACCGTGTTCGCTCAGGTGTGTGCTTTGCCCCGTTCCACTGGAATGACCGATTTGGTCCGGATATGGCTGTTAATACCGTAACCTCGGACGACGTGGACCCTCTCTCCCTTCAGCCGGGATTCAAGCTTTGTGCTGTCGGGTTGGAACGTGTGGACCCTAGCACCCTCGCCCCCTCCAAAACCCGTCAGGAAGAAGGACGTGCCCCTATGCCGCTTGCCAGCCTGATGCATCATCTCGCCCTTGACCAACCCGCCGCGACACCGGAGTTACCCGAACAGAGCCAGATATGGCTGAAAGGCTTTCTCGAAGGGTTACGCATAGCACCACCCCAGCCCGGAACAGTGCCCACCCTCCCTGACTCGGCCCCTTTGCCTGTGGATGCCCGGATTTATGTCAATGGCCTGCTGGCCGGGCTTTATAGCCGTGCAGCAGAGTATGGCTCCTCACTCCCGCAGGGGGGCGCACTTTCTGCACCGGTTATCCGGGTCTGGTGGGCATCACAAACAGGGCGGGCGGAAGCCCTTGCCACGACAGTCACTACATGGCTACGCGAGGCGGGGCATACGGTAGAACTCTCCTGTCTGGACAGTAGCAAAAATGCCACCCTTGGCTCAGGTAAAGCCATTTTTATTGTCTCCACTTTTGGCGATGGAGACCCACCCGACTGTGCCATGCCCTTCTGGGACAGCCTGCGGGCGCGTAACGACTCTCTGACCGATTTGTCCTATGCGGTTCTGGCACTGGGGGATTCATCCTATGCCAGTTTTTGCGGTTTTGGCCGTGCGCTGGATGGACGCCTGCAAGAACTTGGCGCTCATGCCATGATGGAACGCATGGACTGCGAGCCAGATCTGGAAGACACGATAGAAGCATGGCGGGGCCGCCTGCTAAGTGTGCTGGCCCCCTCCCCTGCCTTACCAGCAGTCGCAGTTAAAACTCCGTTACCCAGCCCCATGATAGGTACCCGTGATACGCCGGTTATGGCACGCCTGACGCTCAATGACCGCCTGTGTCAGGGCACCACGCAGAAAGATACGCGCCGCATTGGTCTGGATTTGGGCAACGCCGCCATAAACTGGAAACCGGGCGATGCGCTAGGTATCTGGCCATGTAACGCAGAAGAAGTTGTTAAAATAGCTCTTGCAGCAATAGGTTTACCCAAGGATACGACCGTTACACTCAAAGGCGTAATAACGGTAGATTTACACGATGCCCTGCTGCGGCATTTTGATCTAACGCGACCTAACCCGACAATGCTCAAAGCACTTGGCAGAACACAAGGCGGCTACCTGCCCGAACTGCTACGCACGGCAAACCTTGGTGTTGCCGCGCAGGACGTGCCCTCCCTATTCCGCAAAATGCAGCCACGGCTTTATTCCACCGCCTCCTCCCCTCTGGCATCGGGGCGGGTGGTGGAATTAACGGTTGGCATCAATCAAGACCCCTGGCCAGGGGTCTGCACCAACTGGCTTGCTAAACTGCCGATTGGTGCGGATGTGCCTGTTTTTGTCCAACCCACAACACACTTCCATTTACCTGTGGAGGGCACGGCCGATGTCATTATGGTTGGTCCGGGCACGGGCATTGCGCCGTTCCGTGGTTTTTTACAAGAACGGCAAGCCAGCGGTGCCAAAGGGCGAAACTGGCTGTTTTTTGGGGAGCGGCATGCCCATGAAGGCTTTTACTATCAGGCAGAGCTGACCAGATTTATGCAAAACGGCAGTCTGACACGCCTCGACACTGCATTTTCGCGCGATCAACCCCAACGGATCTATGTACAGGACCGAATGGAAGAAGCCGGGCAAGAACTGTGGAACTGGTTGCAGACTGGCGCTTTCCTTTATATCTGTGGAGATGCCGCACATATGGCACGCGATGTAGATGCCGCATTGCGCCGCATTATCGCACGACATGGCAATATGTCAGCGAATCAGGCAGACAATTACGTAACCGATCTGACCAGAGGGGGGCGCTACCTGCGAGATATTTATTAATGGATAAGCCTGCCTCAACTTCCATGCGCGCATCCATCAATGTTCTGGTTGCGGACGAAAACCCCGGACGGGCCAAAGCCCTGTCTGATACACTGCGTGCGGACCCATCGTTGAGCGTGCAATCTGTTCCTGTTGGCATGAGCTTAATTGATGCCGTGCATCAGTATTATCCCGATGTCATTCTGGTAGACATGGCACGTGCGGACCGTGATGCGTTGGATAGCGTAAGAGCACTGTCCGCCCCCGCACTGGAAAGACCCATCGCTCTTTTTGTAGATGAGGACGATATAAACCTTATGGAAACCGCTTTTGATACGGGCGTGTGTTCCTACAATGTTCTTGACGCACCGCCCGACGACGTCAAACCCCTTTTGCGGGCTGCTATCGCATTATATGCACGTTTCCAACGCACACGAGCAGAGTTGAGTGCGGCACAGCAGGAAATTGAAGAACGAAAAATTGTTGATCAGGCTAAAAAGCTTTTCATGAAAAATGAAAAAACCAATGAAACACAAGCATATCGCTGGTTCAGAGGCCGGGCAATGCAGACTTCTCAGCGTATAGTTACGGTCGCCATGCACTATCTCGCCAATCAACAGAAAAGCGATACACCATGACCAAACCCCTGCGCATCGGTCTGTTGCGTTTGTCAGATAGCGCGCCCGTTATGATTGCCCATAATGCCGGTTTGTTTGCACAATACGGCTTACAGACCGAGCTTGTCATCTCTCCTTCATGGGCCAATATCGCAGATGGTCTGGTATGGAATACTCTGGATGCAGCAATTATGTTTGCACCCCTTGCCATGATGACTGTCCTTGGGCGGCGTGGTTATGCCTCATGCCTCAGTCCGTTAACAACCCTTAGCCGTGGCGGAAACACAATTATACTGCGCGGCACCAACCCGTTTTCAGGGGAATGGCCTAAAGGAATTAAGGGAAAAGAGGTATTTGAACACTGGCGTAAAACCATTGGTCGGCGGCCAAAATTTTCTGTTGTGCATATGTATTCAACACACCTTCTTATTCTCAGGCGCTTCTTGCTAGAATTGGGTGTTGATATGGAGCACGATATTGAAATACAGGTCATGCCCCCATCAGATATTATCGGCGCTTTGGCAGATGGCTCTATTGATGGAGGGTGTGTTGGTCCACCATGGGGAGCAGAAGCCTGCCTGCGTGGGCTGGCTTTTCTTGCTGGTGGGTCGGGCACTGTTATGCCTTTCCATATTGAAAAACAGATTGTTGTTTCAAAATCCCTGATTGAAAACACTCTGCATATCAGAGCCATAAAATTGGCTTTGCGCGATGCAACCACTTTTTTACAGACTGCACACAACCAACAGGGTATAGCCCATGAACTTGCCGCACCATTGAACCAACACGGTCTGGCCCTCCCTGAAGAGGCAACGCTGGAAACCTTAACCTCTGAGGGCTTTCCGGAAAGACCCCAATATTTATGTGGGTTGAGTGACGACCGGGATATTGCATGGATCTTGGATGATATGAAAGAATTGAACTGGATTGATCATTCAGAACATTCTTTTTTAAAAAATAATTGGATTTGTAGAATTTAGAAAAAACTTATACCCCAAGTCTCATCAAAATATTTAGACAACATGGTAACAGAGTGTTTGGGACCACTGAAAAATTCGTACAGACCAAGCCTCTTATGATACATAACACCACATGATGGCCCAATGGCCCCAACCATACCATGCGTGAGGGTTGGGGCGGGTCCTGTTCAGTTGATAGACAGGTCTGCTTTAGTAAAATAACAGACACTTCCCTACACAGACAATATGAGCAGAAAACAGCCTTATAGAGATTTCTGTATTCTGCCCAAAACTGTGTTATCTCTACAAAAATTCATCTAATTTTTACATTGTATCTCTGCATATTACTGAATTCATACAGGAAATTTTACTTTCCCTATCCCGATATTTTCTGAGAAAACTGATTAAAATCAGGCTGTCCCGAACATTTTCCAGAACGATGATATATACAAATAAAGTTATCATCACATTTTACTTGCGCCCAGTTTTCCGGTCTTTGCAAATTATAATCCCGCTCATTCGTAATGATATAATTGAATTTTTCCTGATTAAGATGAGCATCCATTATATTGTCAAACAGATAAATAGGAACGTTTTTTTGTAGTATGGAGTAGCCACCTCCAAGGTTGGAAAAAAAACTCCCCTTATTATCCAACAAGGATGCAATCCCACAGACATCCTGCTGCTGAGAGACCCATTTTTCAAAAATAATACCTTTACTTCTTACTGTCAGAATAGGCGCGTAAGTCCCCAAAAAAGCACAGATAATAGATAAAGACATTGCGAAGAGAACTTTTGCCTTACACAAACTATAATTTTTTAATGTCTGATAAAAACCCAGCGCCGCACAAAAAACTAATGGTGGTATAGCAGGGTAAATAAAACTGACCTCTTTATGGGGTATAAGTGAATGATAAAATACAATAAATAATGATATTGGAAGAAGGACAGCTTTTTCGTTCTTAGCTTTTGTCGCAAAAATTAAAACCAGAACAGAAAGACCACCCCATAACTTGGCATATTTTAGAATATAGTAATAAAAAGGTTGTGTGCCAAAGGCAGTTGCAACCCCCAATGTCTGGTTATAGTGATAGTTTTTAACAATTGACTGGAACACTGTTCCTAAAGTCATTGCATCAAATATCCCCAACGCTCCAATCGGAAGAATGCCAAACAGGGCGGCAAGGGCAATTTGGGGAACCCTATTTTTTTTGATGAGAAACAAAAAAGCAAAAGCGCTGGCAGGTGCTATCTGAAACCTGACTGCGGCATTAATTCCTAAAAAAAGCCCCGCAAACGACGCTAGAAATGTCGCCCTGCGTAAGTTATTTTCTTCCTGATAGGAAATTATACAGATAATTGCCAGAATCAGAACATTGCCTGCTATAAACTCTCCAAGAGTCCTTATGCTGCCACTTGCAATATCTGGCCACAGGGCAGCCGTCAGCCCAAGTGTCCACGCAAGAAATCGTCCCCCCTTACGCCAGCCGTACCAAAAAAAAGCAGTTACCACAGACAACGAAAGAACGGAAAAACACATCCTTACAAAAAATATAAGGTCTGTAGCGCCCAGTACAACACCCAGTTTCATCAAACCCGCAATAAAACCGGGAATAAACCACGACCGGATACCAACCCGCCATTCCCATGTAATAACCCCATGACCATCTAACAGTCTGTGGGCCGGTTCCATGTATTGAAACGTCTCATCGACCCGCCAAGGCCCAGGCAAAAATGTAGCGATAAGGGCACGTGCAAGGAACGCTATAAACAGGCACAAAAATAAAGAAAAATAATACTTTTTACTTATAGTTTTATAATCTATCACTTTATAGTCCTTGGAAAAATAATCAAAAAATATTTACTTCCGATGACATGCATTATTTTAAAACCCTATTATTTACCTTAATTCCCATTTTCTCTTGTTCCACCTGAAGCATGAGACCCTCATATCATCATCAACTGCCCACGGACTGATACACGACAAGAATCAGATCAGGTCGACCATCAACAAAAAATGTAGATATTTCAAAAATTTGTAAACCTTTCAGAGGATGCTGGAATGCCTTCTCTCCATGTTCGAATGTATGGATTGTCCTGTCATGCCACATCTGCCTGAACTCCGGACTGGCAGCGCTGAGTTCGGCAACCATGGGCTCTATCACGCCCGATGCACCCGCCCGTGCGGCATCCATTTTAAACGCACTGACTATAAAACGGGCAGTATTCTCCCAATCGGGGTGCAGAATTCTGCTGCGTGGATCAAGAAAGATCAGGCGCAGAATATTTCGGTGTGCAGGTGGCAATAGCGCAAAATCGGTCATCAACTCCGTGGCCGCACTATTCCAGGCAATAATCTGCCACGTAGCACTCCGAATGAAAGCTGGACTGGGGTTTAAACGGTCCAGCACACGCTGCAACCTAGGAGCAATATCCATACTCTGGCGATAGCGCGCCTCAGGCGCGCGCCCAAGGCCGAGAAGAAAGAGATGTTCACGCTCGGCGTCCGTCAGCATTAACGCACCACAAAGCCGCTCCAGAGCCGATGCTGAGGGCATTCCCCCTCGGCCCTGTTCCAACCATGTGTACCAAGTCACGCTCAGGCCCGCACGTTGCGCCACCTCCTCACGCCGTAACCCAGCCGTACGTCGCCGCCGCACCTCCTGCAAACCCAGAGCGGCAGGATCCAGCTTGAGGCGCGCAGCACGAAGGTAGGCACCAAGCGCCTTCTCAGAAGCATGGGGGGCACTCATCCTGTTAGGTTCCATACCCCTATAAGATCACGACTTTACCCTTATACCAGATCCCTCCCATCGTGTCCCCATCTCCGGAAAGACTGGCCTGCATGTGCCTGCCAGGCGCATATCCACACAACAGCGAAGGGTTCTGCCATGCCTGCAAAACGCCATTCTCCACCCCAGCTACGCATCGCCGTTCTGGGGGTGGGGAGGATAGGCACCGCCTTTGCTTTTTATCTGGCCCGCAACGGCGGGCATGAGGTTACCGTCATAGCCCGGCCGGGGTCTACGCGTCTGGCGCAAGTGCAGCGGACGGGCGGTGTTGTCACGCACAACCTTGGCTGCCAGCCTGTTCTGATAACAGACCAGCTTGATGAAAGCATTTCCTACGATCTTGTTCTGGTCACGGTAAAAGACTTTCAGGTCCAAGTCCTTTTGCCGCTGTTAAAGCGCAGTGCGGCAAAGACCATTCACTTCATGTTCATGACCTTCAACCCTGAGTATCTGCAACAGGCCATAGGCTTGGACCGCGTTGCTCTGGGCATGCCTTTTCTTCAGTCTGACATAGACGCGCATGGAGCGGCCCAAGTCCGCGTAAGTCGCAGACCGACCCTGACAAGCAACCCTTACTGGGCCAGCATTTTCAGCGCGGCCGGACTACCGTCCCGACATGACCCCCAAATGGCTTTGTGGCTGCGCTGCCACGTTCCACTCGGTGTGGCTTTCGAGAGTGTAGCGGTTGCGGCGCAACGCTGTGGTGGGGGTGCTCCGTGGCACCGGGCCTACAGCCTTGCCTGCGGCATTCGGGCCTGCTTCGCTCTCATCCGCACTCAGGGCTACACACTTTATCCCAACGACAAGGTGCGGCTTGAAAAATTACCCATAGCCATGGTGGCCTGCATGCTGTGGGGGCTATCGCGTATTCCGGCGTTTCGCACCCTTCTCGCCACGGGAGAAGCCGAATGTTACGCGCTTATTGACGCAATGGTGGCAGCATTACCCACAGCACCAGCGCCCGCCATAAACGCTATTCAGGCAATGCGGCCCGCACCGTAACGCAGCCCCTCTTGCCGCCTGTCCCGCGGTCGCGCGCATGGTGCGGCCACCATGGACCAGAAGAGTTTGGGCCTAACACCCTCCAACCGTATGGGGTGGACATACCATCCGTTATCCTTCCCGATCTTAATTCTGGATATGTTTTTGGTCTTTTGCGCCATTCCATCATTGCGGAATCAAAACTATAGTCAGCCCAAGCACCATGCGAGGAGACTTGATCTGTCAGAGATTCAGGAAACAGCATTCATCAGGCGCGGCTCAAATTTTTCATTCGGGCAGACAGCCTATCCCGATGGAGGGGAATTTCGTGTGACCAGCGGTGCCTATGCAGCACTGATCCTGTTGGAAACGGGCACCATGAGCACCGTGATAGATGGCAACAGGCGGGAGTTGCATACGGATGAATGCGGTATCTTTATTAACACCACAGGTCGCCGGTCAACCTACGCCCCGGGCAGCCGCGTGATGTGGTGCGAAACACCGCTGCCAAAACCCGCTGCGCCATCGGGAACAGATTTTTTGGGTGATCGGGTTCGGGTCTCCCAACGGATCCGCACACTGTTCCGCGAAGGTATAGGCTGTGGCCTGCACACATCGCCCACCTTGGATACATTACGTAACGCTCTGGGGGAGGCCCTGTTTGCTGCATGGCGCATAGAAGCCGGGCAGGACATTGCAGGCCACATCCCCCAACCCCTGAGTGCCGCCAAATCCTATATTGACCAGTACTATGCCGAAAAACCAGATCTTGAAAAACTGGCCACGGTGGCCAAGGTTACGCCGCCTTACCTTATAGACCTGTTCCGTCGGCATCAGGGCACAACCCCCATGCGCTACCTGCGTACAGTCCGGGCGCAGGCGGCATTACGCCTTATACGCCATACGGACATGCCTCTGGCCAGCATTGCAGACATTACCGGCTATGGCTCCGCCTTCCACCTCTCGCGCGAGATCAAGCAGACCAACGGTCTTAGCCCCCGCAGTATCCGACAGCGCGGCCTGCACGGGCGGACATCCATTGCCGTGGGGGAAGCCCTGCGCCAACTCGAAACCCCTCCACCTTGCCGCCCCCCGCAGGCTGAAAGGACATACCCCATGACCCACCCTATTCCCGTTATTGATATTACCGCCCTGCGCCACGGCACCAGTGCGGAACGTGAGGTAACTGCTGCAGCCATTGGCAGAGCGTGCCGCGAAGCCGGGTTTTTCTATATTACCGGTCATGGTGTTGCCCCGGAGATGATGGCAAAACTTTTTGATGCCTCACGCCTGTTTTTTAGCCAGCCACCTGCCATCAAAAACACAATCGCCATGAGCCGGGTTGGAAAAAACCGTGGCTATGTCGGCCTTGGCGTTGAACGCCTTGACACCACGTCCCTGCCTGACAACAAGGAAGCCTTCAACATCAGTCCAAACCAGCCTGATGACGTCAAGGCATGGCCGGATCTGCCAGGATGGCGTGACCTGATGATGGCATATTTTGCCACATGTCTGGATATCGGGGCTGCTCTCCATCGTGGTTTTGCCCGCGACCTCGGCGTTGATGAGAGTTTTTTTGCAGATAAATTCCAAAACCCCATGGCAACACTGCGCCTGTTGCGCTACCCCCCAACACCCAGCGGGGCCGCCACGGCTGGTTCTACGGATCAGGCCCCCGGTGCTGGTGCCCATACTGATTATGGCAATGTTACCATTCTGGCCGTAAACGGTGTTTCTGGCTTACAGGTGCGCCCACGTGGGAGCGACTGGATAGATGCTCCACTCATTCCCGGCACTTTTATCTGCAATATTGGCGACTGCCTGATGCGGTGGAGCAACGATGTTTATGTCTCTACCCCCCACCGTGTTCTGCGCCCCGATGGTGAACGCTATTCCATCGCCTTTTTTCTGGACCCGGATGCAGATGCGCTGGTTGAACCGATTGTTAGCCAGCAAGGGGAGAATGCACATTACCCACCTGTCACCGGGTATGACTATCTGCAGGAACGCTTACAGGCCACATATGGGCACAAGGGCTAAGCCAAACTCCGCCTGCGCTGATAAGTGCCAGATAAACTGAGTATAAATCTTACTTTACAAATACGTTATCTTTCTCTTTCAGGGTACTGTTCGACAGGATTTTTGTGCAGTCATGGAACAATGAATGGTAGCGTATTTTCTGTACAGACGAACTTTCTGAAAATTTTCAATAAAGCCTGCAAACCCGGAAGGCGCTGGAATGAATCCCATACAAACACGTGAGAATCCAATTTGTTCCGGAATAAAAACAAATGGGGCCATTGATCCTGTTAACGAGTTCCTGCCCTTAAAAAAACTTGCCATCTACGGTGTGCAGCACGTCTGCACATTTTATGCGGCTGCCGTTATTGTTCCGGTTATTTTGGCCAATGCACTCAACCTGTCCAGAAGTGATCTTCTGCACCTTATCAATGCTGATCTTTTTACCTGCGGAATTGTCTCGTTACTGCAATCCATAGGGATAGGAAACATTGGCGTGCGGCTTCCGCTGCTGCAAGGCGTCACGTTTACCGCGCTAGTACCCATGGTTACCATTGGTGTTGCCGCAGGAGGGGGCACTGAAGGATTGCGCGAAATTTATGGGGCCATTCTTGTTGCCGGTTTGTTTGCATTTTGCATGGCGCGGTATTTTTCAACCATTGTCAGGTTTTTTCCACCTGTTGTTATGGGCTCAACCATTCTGGTTGTTGGGCTGGCACTGCTCCCTATTGCTGCGAATGATATTGTCGGGGGGCAAAGCCCCGATGTTATACAAAGCTCAGTCAATATCAAAAACATATACTATGCTCTGGGAACATTCTTTCTCATCGTTCTCATGCAGCGCATACTGAGCGGATTTCTTGCCACCATAGCTGTGCTGCTGGGTATGGTCCTGAGTTCGAGTGTTGCCATACTGCTGGGCGACATGACAATCCATGACTATAACACGCTGCCGTGGGTTACTTACACACAACCATTCTACTTTGGCCTGCCAATTTTTCACCTTGCCCCTATCCTGTCCATGACCGTTGTCATGGTCATTGCCATGGTCGAAACTTCTGCCGGGGTTTATGCAATTGGCACAATTGTAAAACGGGAGATTACTCCTAATGATATTGCCGCAGCAATCCGGGCGGATGGTCTTGCCACCTTTGTGGGCAGTATTCTCAACTCATTCCCCTATACATGCTACGCGGAAAATGTTGGCCTTGTGCGTATGACGGGCGTACGCAGCCGCTGGGTCATTGCTTCTGCTTCTATTATCATGATCATTCTGGGCAGTTTTCCAATTTCGGCAGCTCTTGTGGCAAGCATTCCCGCCCCTATACTGGGTGGTGCATCACTTGCAATGTTTGCAACAGTTGCCATAATAGGCGTGCAGATTTTAAATACGGTTGATTTTGACAATCATAATAACATGATCATTGCCGGGTCGAGTGTCGCCCTCAGCATGCTCATAACCGCACAGCCCCATATTACCGAAAGCCTGCCTTCGTGGATCCAGATCATATTTGGCAGTGGCATTACCGTAGGCGCACTAAGCGCTATTCTGCTTAATCTGCTTTTTAACCACGTTCTGCCCACCAAAAAATCAGATGCAACGCCGTAAGACCATACCCACTCACACAGGAAAAATCCTTTTCTGCCACCACCTTTAGGCAATGGCAGAAAAGGATTGAGCGCGCACAAACAGTTACCCCAAGGAACGCCCATCAATAAACGGTAGGATATGGGCAAGAGTGCCCATTGGGTCTGCAACCTGTGGGGCATGGCCTGTCTGCATGCTTACCACCTGTGCGCCCGGCACCAGAGCCTGCATCCTGCGCTGGACAGGCAGGATAACGGAACGATCTTCTGTTGCCTCAATATACAAACGCGGGATATGGCCAAAGCGTTTGGGGGTCAGTTCTGCCCGCAGGTCCAGACCATCCAAGCCTTGCGGTGTTAAACGCCGGGATGCAGCAATGGCAACATCGGGCGGGCAGTCGTGCAAAAAAATGGCCACAGCAGCTTCGGGAGGAACCACAGACACACGCCCCGCCTCTGACCACTGGAGGTAAGGACCAATACCTGCCGCAAGCGGGTATTGTGGCAGCATGTCCTCCACCACCTGCCCATACCCCATTTTATCGGGCAGCATCATGCCTGCCAGATAGGCAATACGCCCAACCTGTTCTGGCCAACGTTCGGCCACAGCCGATGCCACAACGCCACCTCCGGAATGCGCAACAAGGCTGACGGGACGACCCAGGCGGGCAATGAGTGCGCCCACATGCTCCACGTACTGTGCAAGGCACGCGCTACCGGGTGGTGTGCCATCAGCCCCATTACCCGGCAGATCAACCGCATACGCAGCAGTCGCGGTATGCTGTTTCCATACGGCCAGAAAACGCTCCCACACCCATGCACCCTGCCATGCACCATGGATGAGGATGACCGGATCGCTCCCGCCGTTCATCGTCCGTAAGTCCGGGCGTACATGGTGCGCAAATGGTCCTCCACTGTTACCGGGGGCCATAACGGTGCCTCTCCGGGGGGCACGCAGCCTGCCAGACATTCAATCACCTGATCAGGGTTGCCGGTATAGAAAAACGGCACCGAATACCGCTCATGGCCTGAGGTATTGATAACCCGATGCAAGGTGGAACGGTAACGGTTATTGGTCCACCGTGCGATCATATCTCCCAGATTGATAATGAAACTGCCCTCAATGGGAGTTGCGTCAAGCCATTCCCCGTTTGGCATTTTTACCTGCAATCCACCGCTATCATCTTGCAAAAGCAAGGTCAGGCCGCCAAAATCTGTATGGGCTCCGGCCCCTTTTTCGCCCGGTT
This sequence comes from Acetobacter sp., assembly GCA_047719095.1. Taxonomy (GTDB): domain Bacteria; phylum Pseudomonadota; class Alphaproteobacteria; order Acetobacterales; family Acetobacteraceae; genus Acetobacter. The sequence continues at coordinate 6,803 of JBDNSL010000004.1, read as the reverse complement.
GCGGGTGCGCGGGCTGGGGCGGATAATGGAGGAGCCGCAGGGTTGTTAGCGGGTTTTGGCAAAAATCCTTGAAATGATCTTCTGGTAGGTCAAGCGAAAGTGCCATACCGCGCATTAATGTTTCGGCAAGGCCTGTCATGGCTAGCCTGTATTGTTCCATAACGGCGCGAAACGCGGGCAATTGAGGTGGCCACTGATTAGGCCCCTGATTAAACCGCCCGGCCATAACATCGGGATCGGTTAGTGGTTTTTCCGGTCCGGAATAAAACCCTTCCTTCAGATCTGGAGGAGTTCCTTCTTCAAGCGTCTGGTCACGCAAGGGTTCATAGCCCCTTTGACACAACGAGAGATTTTTGTTCAACGCCTGTTTTTCTGCCTCGGGCAGGGCAAAAAACTGGCGCGATTGCGCAAATACATCGGCAATCAGGTCCGCTGAAATACCGTGATCAACACAATAGAAAAAACCCATCTCCTGACAGGCAACCTTAAGCGCCTGCCCTACCTGCGCGCGGGTCTGGGGGTCGTGTGCCGCAAGCCCTGCAACTGAAATAAGGGGGAGTGCTGGCCGTGTTGAACCCGGTGCTGAATGCTGCATCATGATATTCGTTTCCCTGTCGTTACAATATATGTAATTTCAAAGAACCCGATTGGCCAGAAATATCATACGCAAAAGAGTATTTTACAAAACACTCCCACACACCGGAAATACGCTGTATGCCCGGTTTACACTACGCCCCCATGCCCGCTTTGGGCATGGGGGCGTGCAACAGTTATTCCATGGCAAAAATGCTCAGGGGCTGTGGATCAATTTCCGGTTCAAAAACTCTTCAATCCCGAATTCCGAGAGTTCACGCCCATATCCGGAATTCCTGATCCCGCCAAATGGCAGGTCTGGGGCTGTGCCCGTTATATCGTTAATGAACACCATACCGGCCTCAACCTGCTGGGCCAGTCGCTCGGCACGCGGCACGTTGGTTGTATGGATGGAGCAGCCAAGCCCGTAAGGGGAATCGTTGGCAAGTTCCACGGCTTCCTCATCATTTTGCACCGGATAGACAATGGCGACCGGCCCAAAAATTTCTTCGTAAAAAATCGGATTGTCCTTGGTCACATCCGTTAATATGGCTGCTTGCATAAAAAAGCCCTCGTGGCCGATCTGCTTGCCACCACAAACAAGCGTTGCCCCATGCGCCACGGCTTTTTCAACCTGCTTTACCGCGTGCTGCATGGCCACTTCGCTGCTCATCGGGCCATGGGTAACACCCTGCTCTAGTGGATTACCATACTGGAACGTCTCCAGCGTTGCCTTCAGTCTGGATGTAGCGCGCCAACAGGTTTGGAAGCGCGAGACATAAGGATTGGAACCCCACGCATCCATTTTCTTAGACGGTTATAAGAGGTCTTTCAGACCTCTTTTTTTATGTCATTAGGGACTGCTGAATGTAGGGCCATTGCCTCACTGGTTGGTTCAGCAGGTGCAGACGGATAAGACGGCAGAGGTTCAAACTGTCTCGGCGCACGGCCATCATTGGCGTCCAGTTCATGCACCACCAAACGTGCGGCAATGGCTTGCGCATATACTTCCTGTATCACGTCATCGCGCGCCCATAGCTGGCGTGTCAGCACATCTATGCGTTGAATGTGGTCGGCAATCAGTTCGCGGGTCTGCGCAACCAGAGCCAGAGCCTGCTGGCCTGCGGTTAGCTGCTCCTGCCTTTTGGCAATGCGGTTCTTGGCGACATTACCATACCACCCACCGATTACCCCTAAGCCACTTTCGATCAGACCAGACCAGGCATTTACCGTGTCAAACAGGTGGCCGATCATGCTGTGCTTCCGATTTTCTTGCCATTGGCGAATATGTTGCCTGCATCATCGGCCACGACCAGAAATTTTCCGCCCAAAGCAGCCGCTAACATACTGGCACACGAGACAGATGGCAGGACTGTGCCGTCGGTTAGAGTAACCGTCATATCGCCATCAGCATCAAACGCAAACGACTGGATTGATACGGGAGCAGTCGGGGCTGAACCCGGAGAAATTTCAACCATCATCTGCGGATTGCTCATCATTTCAACCGGCATTAGTCACCCGCTTCTGTGTCACGGCACTGGTGACAGTAACAAAAAAGGTTTCGCTATACATTTTGGTAGTATCCGGCCAGGCGATTAGCAGATCACACCGAAACCGCCCACAAGGCCATGCAACTGTATCCCCCGCGTAGGAGAACTGAAGCACTCCCACTCTCCCTGCAACAGGTTGCACGTTAAGCTCTGCCACTAGACCACCCAAGGCGTCGCGCAACTGAGAGGACGCAGTGCATCCAGTTAAATCAATAGGAATGCCTGTCGCGTCACAGACCATGGCGGCCAGTAAGAACGTACCACCCTGCTTGATTACAAAACCACTCATACCCCAGCAGTCGTGGCCGCGCTGGTCATCATCACATCCGTGGGCTGCGTTGGCAGTGCCTTACTGGTGGTGTCCGTACCGTTTGCAAGGGCATTGATTGCGCTCACATAGGCTTTCATGTCGGCGGTAAACACCTCACCCATAGCGGCAGCCAGATTGGCCTGCTGCTGCACCCATGCCAGAGCCGTGGCGGCCTGTATTTTCAGGGGTATAACTGTGGGAGGGGGGCTATACACTACCAGCGTTCCACCACTTACTGCGTATGCGGCTTTTGCGCGTGCAGCCCATTGATCAGAACTCAACGGCAAAAATCCCGCCTTCGAGTAATCAATAGAAATATTGATATTGCTGTCATACCATGCCGCTACGGGGGCAGGCTGACTGATATCGGGATTATAGGCTGCATAATACCGTGCGGAATCAGTCATAATAAAACCTCACATGGCCCAAAAAATAATGCGCCAACTGTCAATGTTAATATTAGTAATCACCATATCCCCCATATTTGACTTACTACACATGCTTATGGCTGCGCCCCCCATTATGAGTGTTATGTTATCTCCCAGTAAGGACACAGGTATCGCAAATATGTAATACCCGTCTGTGACCACAGGGTCCGCCATAATTTCTCCTGCGACATATCCCAAGTCAGCAGTTACGCACTGCAATTGTAATCCGAACGCGGTAGGCGTTCGGCCAAGATTGTGGGGGATACTATAAATATACGAGCGTTGTATTATCTGCGGAGCGCTAACAAATATCCCCGGTATGTCAGTCAAATTGGCCAGTGCAGTTTCATTGGATACTGTCCGCCCATTGGCATCCTGCACAAGACTGGCAATGCGCGCCTGCCCCGTTTCGGGAACAGATGCCGGGTATCGACCATCGGCAACCTTCGCGCTCACTGCCTGTTGGGAGGTAAAGTCCTTCGCATCAGGAACAAGAACCTGTTCCGTCTCGCTGAGGTCCAATTCCTTGGCGGAAAGCGCCACACCGCCCTTATTGGCCGTGCCCGGTGTGCCACCGCTCACGGTGAGTGTGGCATCTGGGGTGGTATCACCCTCTGCTGGCGCACCTGCCGACCAGAAGCGGTGAGTGGTGGTGCCAGCAGTGGCTTTGTCGCCCCAGTCCATAGTGCCAGTGACATTGCCACCAGTCGTCCGCAGATAGCCTGCCAGCGCAAGAACCAGAGCAGAAGACAGCGATGGTGTTGTGACCAGTGCAACGGTTGCCGTCCCGTAAACAAAAACTGGGGATTTCTGGGCCGCTGCATAATAGAGCAGGCTGCCTGCAACATCCCCATCGGCCAGAACGCCGGGTGTCCCCATTACGGACCCGGATGCAGCCTTTTTGCCAAAATACTGCACGGCCTGCGTGACCTGCGTATCATCGTCTCCATCGGGCGTTATTCCGGCAGCCTTGACCAGATCGACCAGAGAGTTGCGCTCCTGATTAAGATCATAATCAACAATGGACGTGCCTGGAATGCCGTTGGCCTCGTCCCTATCTTGGAACTGGGGGCGTCCGCTGCTGTCCGTAACGTATCCAGCAGCTTTTGTATAATCGACCATCAGGCGCTCTTCTGTCGTATGATTAGGGTGGTATCGGCGGGTTTCAGGGTCTGCATGGGGCAGGACAGCAGGGCGAGTTCGTCAGCTAGGGCTGGCACATTCACATCCCCACAGACCGACACTCCGCACACGGCCACGCCTGATATGGCGGCGTAAGGCACCATGCCGAGGTCGGTGGTCAGGATATTGACGATCCATATCCACCGGTCCCTGATCTGGCTGCATACATCCACGCCACATACAGCCGCGCCGCATATGGCCGGTTCAGGTTCCTCAATGGTTATGGTCAAGCCAAGGGCTGCTGCCATATCCTTGAAAAACCCAACAGACTGTCCCCCCGCCTGCGTCCATCTTTGCTGGGCAAGAGCGCGCCGCAGGGCAACCGTGGTGGCCAGCGCATCGCGTCCGCACGGATCAGGCCCCAGAACGGCCTCATAATCCGTCAGCAACACCTGTGATCTGGCAGGGCTGATTTCGCCATATACAGCGGCAACATCGGCTTCAAATTGGGCGGATACCGTGGCATAAGGCCACAGCAGCCCTGCCATATTGCTGGCGCGGTTTTTGGGCCATGCCCAGCCACCAGGAAACAACTGAAGCAGCCATTCATCCCGTATCTGTTCGGCTGTTCTGGTCATGGGCTGTATGCTGCCCAGGTAATGGTTGGCGGGGCGGCAACCTGGTTAGGCTGAAGTTGGGTGTCGGTGTTTGGCGAAGGAGACAGCAGCTTATGGCTGGTCTCGCCTGATGCAATGGAAATGGCATCGTCCAGCTTGGAACCATAGATGATGGCCCCAATATCCAGACCGGCATAAAATGCAGCAAGGGCCGCCAGAACCTGCCCGCGCGCAGCGGTGGTGTCAGGATTGAGAGCAATGGTCATGGGTTGCGGAACAAGCGTTGCGGCCACAACTGTTGCATTCGCACGCACTGGGCGGCGCGACTCATCGTCAAGATAGGTCTGTATGATGCCGAGTTCAGGTACGGTTGGTGCAACCGGCCCTTTCATAGCGACAATAACACCCAGCGTGCCATCCCCCAGCCAGCCACGCACCGGGTTGACGTAGGCAGCACCCGCCGCCTTGCACCATTTTATATAGTCAGCCCGTGATCCACCCGCAGGCGGGTTGCGGATATTGTCGATAATCCGCACGCGCCAGCTTTCCACGTCTTCCAGATCAGTCCCGCCCGCCAATCCGTTCCCATCCACCGCCAGTGCGGTAACACCGGCAATAGGAGAAACGAGCGTCAGGGAGGCTCCACCGGCCACATTCCCTGCTGTTCCCGCATTCACAGCCTGCAACGGCAATGTGCCGGTCTGTCCAGCGCCAACCGTGACTTCGGCAGTCGTCTGCCAGCGGGTGGAACCGTCAATGCTCATCTGGGTGCCAACAGGAAAAAGAACCTGTTGCGAGCAGGAAACCGTGGCGTTCCCTACGGCAGCCTGTGGCAGCAGGCGTGGCGTGCGCCAGTCCACTGCATGGTCAGGCAGTCTGCCGCTTTCCGTTGCCGTGGTTGGGAAAAATTCCAGTGCCTGGTCACGGGCAAAGCGGTAGCTTTCTGCCTGAGACAGACCCGCGCTAACGGCAAGGCTTTGTTCCACACTGGCAGGCGCATTGGCATCCAGCACAACGGACGATCCATCTGACGCGGTAAAGGAAACAGTCAGTAGGGATGCGGTAAACCGCTGCGTAATCTGGGCGGGTGTGGGAATTTGCCAGGTCATGTCATACCTACCGGCGAACCCACCACCACATCACCCACCTGGGCTGTCACACGTAGGCGGGTATTACTGTCCCATGTGGCTGCGGTGTTGATGGTAATGGCATGATAATCCGCAACTGCCGCCACGGCTTCGGCTGTATAGGCCGCAGCCTGAGCGCGGGAATGCTCGTCATGCTTGGCACGTTCTAGCAGCCAGATGCGTGAGCCAAGCCTTTGCCCCTGCGGCAGAAGAATATCACCAACCCAACCACGGCGGACCATAAGACCAGCCGTTTGCGCGGGCAGCCCCGGCACTTCGCCGGGTAGCGTATCATCCGGTTCGGCGCGCCTATCCGTGCCCATAGCAAGCAGCAGCGCAGTCGCGGGCGTGGTGTCCATGGCAATGCGTCCGCGACCATTCCCCGTGGGCGTCACCACAACATCACAAGCACCAACGGCCTGAGAATACCGCATCATGATCTGGAAAATGGAACCGGTGGCCGTCATGGGGGCATCATCCCCATTGCACGCCGGAAATATCAGGGGGGAATATTCCCCCTTGTCGTCACTTAGTGGGTGGCCCGGATTTGTCTGCGCCTTTTTGCACGCCAGTATGCGGGTGTTTCATCAGGCTGATGCCCCCGGCCACAACATCATCCGTGGCTTCAATCCCGCCGTTCACCTTCAGCGGAACATTCAGTGTGGCCTGTTCGGCGGTCAGGTCAAGGATCGGACTGCCACCTATAGTGACCAGCATTTCCGAGGTGCAGTCAATCCGCACGATCTTGCCATTTTGCACATATACCCGCTGGCCGCAGGCATCATACAACACGCTGTCCCCTTCGCCCAGCTTGCCAAAACGAGCCTTGGATGGGTTAGCCGGTGGTAGCGCCATCAGGTCGGCATGGTCGCCGCCCACAGCCACAACCGGAGCCACCGCACCATCCAGTGGCGCATGGGATGCAAAGCCAAATGCCTGATGCACGGGAACACGCGAGCGCATGCGGCCAAAATGGCTTTCCACACTCAACATCTGGTCTGCGCCGGTATCATCTATGGCTCTGACTGTTGATTTTCACTGAGAACTGACCCGGGTTTTTCATCAGGAATTGACCC